>JACRCS010000111.1 GCA_016218905.1 Deltaproteobacteria bacterium | reverse complement strand
CCGCGCTGGGGCGAAGGCCCGAGTGGCCGAGGTGTCTTCTTGCAACCTCGCTCGGGAGGCCGAAACCGTACAAAAAAGGGACCTGGGATCGCTCCCAGGTCCCTGATTTTCGTGCTGGTAGCGGGGGCAGGACTTGAACCTGCAACCTTCGGGTTATGAGCCCGACGAGCTACCAAATTGCTCCACCCCGCGACACGTCCGCCCATTATAGGCATTCGAGTCGGCGTGTCAACCGGCTTCCGAGCGCTCGGAGCGGCATTCTTGACGTGGGTGGGGGGCGGCACCTAAAATTACCGATTCCCCCGAGACTCAAGGTGCTGCATGACCGACGAGAAGCTCGCACGAGACGTCCGGGCCCTCCTGAAGGAGCGCAAGGGCGTCCTGCTCGCCCACAACTATCAGAGAGGAGAGGTCCAGGACGTCGCCGACATCACCGGCGACAGCCTCGCCCTCTCGATGGCCGCCGCCGCCACGGACGCCAGGGTGATCGTCTTCTGCGGCGTCCACTTCATGGCCGAGAGCGCGGCCATTCTAAGCCCCGAGAAGACCGTCGTCCTCCCGCGGATGGACGCGGGCTGCCCCATGGCGGACATGATCACGGCCGATGATGTGCGGAGCGTGCGGGAGGAGCATCCGGGCGTGCCGATCGTCACCTATGTGAACTCCTCGGCCGAGGTGAAGGCCGTCAGCGACGTCTGCTGCACCTCGGCGAACGCGATCCGGGTGACGCGGGCGACCGGGACGGCGCGGGTCTACCTCGCTCCCGACCAGAACCTGGCTCAGTGGGTCGCCCGCCACACGGACCAGGAGGTCCTGTACTGGAAAGGGTTCTGCCCGACACACCACCGGCTCCGGGCCGAGCACGTGCTGGCCGCCAGGGACGCGCACCCCGGGGCCCCCTTCATCGCGCACCCGGAGTGCCGCCCCGAGGTCCTCGACCTGGCTGACGAGGTGCGCAGCACCTCCGGCATGATCGAGTACTGCAAGGAAGTCGACGCCCGGACGGTGATCGTCGGGACGGAGACCGGCCTCTTCCATCGGCTGCGCAAGGACAGTCCCGGTAAAGAGTTCGTCGCGCCCTCGGAAGACCTCGTCTGCCCCAACATGCAGCTCACGGGCCTCGAGGACGTGCTCTCCGCGCTCGAGACCATGGAGAACGTGGTCACCGTTCCGGAGGCCGTGCGCGTGCGGGCGAAGAGCGCGCTCGACAAGATGCTGCGGGCCGGACGCGACGAAGCTCGATGAAGACGGCGAAAGCCGACGGCTTCCGCGCGCTCGCCGAGGCTCTGCGGGCGCGGGAGCCCGGTCTCCGGGCGGAAGGCCTGCGGGGCTCCAGCCGCGCCTACGTCCTCGCGCGTGTCCTGAGGGAGCTCGGCCGCTCCGCCCTCGTCCTCACGTCCACGCTGACCGAGGCCCGAACCTTCGCGAAGGAGCTCGCCTTCTTCCTCGGCTCCGCGCCCCGTGGAACGCAGCTCCCGTGGGATCCTGCCGTGGTGCTCTTCCCGGCGTGGGAGACCATGCCCTTCGAGGCGATCCCTCCGCTTCCGGAGGTGACCGCCCGCCGCATCGCTTCCCTCTTCCGGGCCCGGCATCGGGGCCCCTTCGCGTGCATCGCGCCGGTCACCGCCGCGCTTCAGCGGACGTTCCCGCCCGAGGTCTTCGATCAGGCGACGCTCCTCGCCTCCGTGGGCGAAGAGATCGACCGGGAGGTCCTCGCCCGCCGGCTCGTGGACGCCGGGTACCACCGCGTCGGACAGGTGGAGGAGCGCGGCGAGGCGAGCCTGCGGGGCGGGATCGTCGACGTCTACCCGCCCCACTACTCGGAGCCGCTCCGGATCGAGCTCTTCGGGGACGAGATCGAGTCCATCCGGACCTTCGACCCGGGCACCCAGCGCTCCACGGGCCGGCTCTCGGAGGCGGTGATCCTCCCGGCCCGGGAAGTCGTCGCCTCCGAAGAGGCGCTGGAGGGGGCGCTCCGCAGGCTCCGGCGGCGCTGCCGCGAGCTCGGCTATCCGCTTTCGAAGACGTCGGAGGTCCTCGAGTCCCTCCGGAGCACGCCGGCCGTGCGCGACGTCTTCCTGCCCTACTTCTACGAGCGTGCGGTGCCGCTCCGGGAGCACTTTCCGGCCGACACTCTCCTCGTCTATGACGAACAGGAGAAGGTCGGGGAGCGCGCGGCGGAGTTCCTCGCGGAAGCGGCCCTGGGCTACGAGCGCGCGCTCGAGAGGGGACAGGCCACGCCCGCGCTGGAGGACGTGTACCTCTCCCGGGAGGCGTGGGACGGGATGGCCGCCGGCGCTCCGAGCCTCGCGCTGGAGGAGCTCGAGGTGGCGCGGCCCGGACCGAGCCGGACCTTCGGCTTCTCGACCTCTTCCAACCGCGACCTCACCGAGACCCTGAGACAGAAGAAGGGAAACGAGCGCCTCCTGGGGCCGCTCGTCGCGCAGATCGAGGCGGCGCGGGAGAAGAACGAGGCGATGCTCCTGGTGGCCCGGAGCCCAGGTTCGGCGCGGCGCATCCAGGACCTCCTCGGCGCCTACGGCATCGAGATCGCCCTCGAAGAGACCGCCTCGTGCCCCGTCGGGGACGGCACGGCGGGGCTGCGG
Source organism: Deltaproteobacteria bacterium (assembly GCA_016218905.1). The sequence goes on along the minus strand of JACRCS010000111.1, from coordinate 16,121 downwards.
CTCTGCCTCGGAAACCTCGACCGGGGCTTTCGCTTCCCGGCCGAGCGGCTGGTGATCGTCACCGAGACCGAGATCCTGGGCGAGAAGGTCCGCCGGCCGAGGTTCCAAAAGCGCGGCGCCTTCCAGTCGAGCCTCGGCGAGCTCGAGGTGGGCGAGCCCATTGTCCACGCCGACTTCGGCATCGGCCTCTATCGGGGCCTGGTGCGCCTCAGCGTCCAGGGCGAAGAGGGCGACTACCTCCACCTCGAGTACGCGGACGGGGACCGGCTCTATCTCCCGGTCACCCGCATCGGCCTCGTCAAGAAGTACGCGGCGCCCGGGGAAGGCCTCCCCCGGCTCGACAAGCTCGGCGGAAGGGCGTGGGAAAAGACCCGGGCGAAGGCGCTCGAGGGCATCGAGCGGATGGCCCACGAGCTCCTCGACCTCTACGCCCGGCGCCAAGTGGCCGAGCGGCTGCCCTACCCGAGCGGGGACCTCGCCTACCGGGAGTTCGAGGCGACCTTCCCGTACGAAGAGACCCCGGATCAGGCCGCCGCCATCGCCGACGTGCTCGATGACATGAAGGGCTCGCGGCCCATGGACCGGGTGATCTGCGGCGACGTCGGGTACGGCAAGACCGAGGTCGCCATCCGGGCCGCCATGCTCGCCGTCCTGGGAGGCCGCCAGGTGGCCGTGCTCGTGCCGACGACCGTGCTCGCCGCCCAGCACTTCCAGAACTTCGGCCGCCGGTTCGACGGTTATCCCATCCACGTCGAGATGCTCTCGCGGTTCGTCTCGGCCGCGGACCAGAAGCAGGTCTGCAGCCGGATCGCCGAGGGCAAGGTCGACATCGTCGTCGGGACGCACCGCATCCTCCAGCGCGACCTGCGCTTCAAGGACCTGGGGCTCGTCGTCGTGGACGAGGAGCACCGCTTCGGGGTGGCCCAGAAGGAGCGGATGAAGAAGCTCCGGGCGCAGGTGGACTTCCTCACCCTCTCCGCCACGCCGATCCCGAGGACGCTCCACATGGGGTTTTCCGGGGTGCGGGACCTCTCGATCATCGAGACGCCGCCGGCGGACCGGCTCGCGGTGCGGACGCTTCTGGCGCGCTTCGACGACGACCTGGTGAGGGAGGCGATCCGCCGGGAGCTCAACCGGGGCGGGCAGGTGTACTTCGTCCACAACCGGGTCCAATCCATCGGCGCGCTGGCCGAGCACCTCCGGACCCTCGTCCCCGAGGCGAAGATCGGAGTGGGCCATGGGCAGATGGCGGAGGGCGAGCTCGAGAAGGTGATGAAGGGTTTCGTCGAGGGGGGGATCGAGATCCTCGTCTGTACAGCGATCATCGAGTCGGGTCTCGACATCCCCAGGGCGAACACGATCCTCATCAACCGGGCCGACCAGTTCGGGCTCGCCGACCTCTACCAGCTCCGGGGCCGGGTGGGCCGGTCGAACCTGCGCGCCTACGCGTACCTCCTCGTCCCGGGGGAGACGGAGCTCACGCCCGACGCCCGAAAGCGCCTCCAGGCGCTCCAGGAGTTCACCGAGCTGGGGGCGGGGTTCAAGATCGCCACCCACGATCTCGAGATCCGCGGGGCGGGCGAGCTCCTGGGCGAAGCCCAGTCCGGTCACATCACGGCGATCGGCTTCGACCTCTACGCCGAGCTCCTCGAGGAGGCGGTGCGGACCCTCAAGGGGGAGCACGTGGAGAAGGCGCCCGAGCCCGAGATCCACCTGCGGGTGCCCGCCCACTTTCCCGTAGACTACGTCGACGACCCGAAGCAGCGCCTGGCGCTCTACGAGAAGCTCACGCGGGCTCCCGACGAGGCTTCCCTGGACGAGATCCGCTACGAGCTCGTGGACCGGTACGGGCCGCTTCCGGCGGAGGTCGAAAACCTCCTGGAAGTGATGAAGGTCCGCCTCCTCCTCGTCGGGCTCCGGGCCGAGGGTCTCGACTACAACGGGCGAGACCTGATCGTCAGCCTGAGCGAGACCTCGGCCGTCGACCCGGACAAGATCATCCGCCTGGTGCAGGACGATCCCACAAGGTACCGCCTGACGCCGGACCACCGCTTCAAGTCCTCCGTCGGGAGCGTCGAAACGAACCGAGTGTTCGAAGCCGCCCGGGACGTGCTGCTGAAGCTCGGTTGACGCGGGAGAGAAGGCGAAGCCATGGCCGACTACCTCGTGAGGCTCTACGATCTGCCGGACCCCGGAGACCACCTGCGGGCGCTCTGCGCGGCGGGAGTCACCGTGCGCCGGCCCATGGCGTACGAGAAGCGCGCGCTCCTCGGCTGGATCGGGGAGCGCTTCGGCGCGGGCTGGGCGAGCGAGTGCGAGGCGGCCTTCGGCGGCCACCCGTTCTCCTGCTTCATCGCCACTCGCGAGGGGACGATCCTCGGCTTCGCCTGCTATGACTGCACCTGCCGAGGCTTCTTCGGGCCTACGGGGGTGGAGGGCGAGGCGCGCGGCCGGGGCGTCGGCAAGGGGCTCCTGCTCGCGTGCCTCCGGGCCATGAGGGAGGTCGGGTACGGCTACGCGGTCATCGGGGGAGCGGCTTCCGGAGAGTTCTACGAGCGCTCGGTGGGGGCCTTCGAAATCCCGGGGTCCTCGCCCGGCGTCTACGTGGACCGCCTGCGCCCCGAGTCGTAGAGCGACCGGGAAGCGGCAGTCCGATGCCCGAAGCCGAGGGAGCCGTTCCTGAGGAGTCCGCCGGCCGCCGGGGGCTCGAACCCGAGCTGATGCGGCTCTACGAGGTCCTGCTCGACCGCCCCGCCGGCATCGCGGAGTACGAGCTCCTGGGTGTCCTCCGGGGAGAGGGTCCGCTGCGGGGTCTGGACAACCTGGAGCTCTTCCGCGTCCACTTCCTGCTCTTCCACCACCTGCACCGGCTGCGCGTCTTCCTCGAACGAGAGGGCCTCGGCACGCTGGAGATCCACTGCCTGGGCATACGGCTCCTCCCCCCCCTCGCGGCTTCCGCCAACCCGGACCACCTGCCCCTCGGCCCCGATCCGCTGGCGGAGTACTACCTGAAGCTGGAGAACCTCTCCCAGACGACCGAGGACGACGTCGAGGAGCTCCTCCAGACCTTCTGGCGGCGCTATCGCGTGTACGGGCGCAAGGAAGAGGCCCTGGCCGTGCTCGGCCTCGGCCCCAAGGCCACCGCTCTCGAGATCCGGCGGCGCTATCGGGAGCTCTCGCGGGAGCACCACCCCGACGCCGGCGGCGACCCCGACGCCTTCTGCCGCGTGAGCGAGGCCATGGAGGTGCTCCGAGCGCTCGGCTTCAGCACCTGACCCGCCGCTCGGGCCCACGAGCCGCCGAAGCTTGACTCTCCGAACGTCTGCGATAGGGTTTCTGGGAATGCCCTCCGTGCTCCGCCGCGGGAAGGGCCGACCGGTCATCGGCCCCGGGGCGGCGGGAGAGGAAGTGCTTCAGGGTCGTCCATGGAGCCTCGAACGATTTCCGCGGAACCGGCGCCGTCCCTGGCCTTCTTGGACGAGCCCGCGTGCTGGAACGAAGAGCACGTCGAAACGGGCCGGTGTCTCTACTCCGGCTGGGGCGAACAGGGCGCTCTCCCGCATCGCAAGCGCCTGGTCGACCGGTGCCTCGTCTGCGAGCGCTTCCACGTGGGCGATCCGGTTCGCGGAGCCTCCTTCGGGCACCTTGTCGACGAGGTGCTGAGCCTTCGGTCGAAGCTGCAGGCCGCCCACCACGAGCTCGACTCCCTGCGCCGCCAGCTCCGTCTCCTTGACGAGATCACGCCGCTCTTCCAGGCCTCGGCGAACCGCGAGGAGGTGATGGCGACCGCCCTCACCGCGGTCACGGCCGGCAAGGGCCTCGGGCTCAACCGGGCGATTCTCCTCCTGCTCGATTCCGACCGGCAGGCCCTCGAAGGCAGGCTCGCCGTCGGACCCCGCAGGAGAGAGGAGGCCGCCCGCATCTGGCGCGAACTGGAGCAGCACGACTACTCCCTGGACGAGATGGTCCGGCTCTTCTTCGAGAACCGGATGGCGGAGGAGAGGGCTCAGTTCCAGGACCTCCTGGACGAGCTATCGACTCCGCTCAGCCGGGAGGATCACCTCTTCGTGCGCAGCTTCCTCGGGCCGGAGGCCCTGTACGTGCAGGACCTGGAGCGTGAACCCGCCATCGACCGTTCGCAGATCGACGCGCTGGGGGTGAGGGAGCTCGTGCTCGTTCCGCTCGCGAGCGAGGGCAGAAGGCTCGGGCTCCTCCTGGCCGACAACCTCGTCAACGGCCGCCCCCTCTCGCCCCCGGAGCTCGTAACCCTCTCGAGCTTCGGCCGCCAGGTGGCTGCGGCCCTGGAGCGGGCCGGCGCGGAAGAGCGCCTCAGGGACCGGCAGGAGCAGGCGATCCGTCGCGCGAAGATCGCCCTGACGGAGAAGATCTCGGCCGCCGTCGCCCACTCGATCCGCAACCCCCTCACGGCCATCGGCGGGTTCGCCCGGCGGCTCTCCGGCGCCACGTCGGCCGACGACCCGCGGCGCTCCTACGCGGACTTCATCATCTCGGAGGCGAAGCGGCTCGAGGGGGTCCTCGGCGAGATCCTCGCGTACTCCGAGGCCGCGCAGTACAGCCTGCGGCGCGGAAGCCTGAACGACCTCGTCCGGCGCTGCGCTGCCGAGCTGCTCGAAGAACGACGCGGCCGGGAGATCCACCTCGCCCTCGAGGAGTCGCTCCCGCTCGTCGACGTGGACGCCGCGAAGACCTCCTCCTGTCTCAAGGCGCTCGCCAACCGCGCCCTCGACGCCATGGAGGGAGGGCCGGGCGGGCGCCTGGAGATCGCCACGGGAGCCCGAGAAGGAGGGACCGAGATCGTGTTGACCGCGGAGGGTCTCGCTCCCGGACAGTTGGACGGGGAAGAGGGCTCCGTCTTCCCGGAAGCGCTCGGCGAGAGCCGCGGTTTCTTCCTCTGCGTCAAGCTCCTCGAAGGCCAGGGGGCGGCCCTGCGGCTCGAGAACCTCGGCGGCGGAAGCGTGCGCTTTCGCCTCTCCTTCCGACCCTCTCGGGCACTCGACCGGGAACAGCGACTGGGCTGACCGGCGACGGATGCGTCCGCGGTCCGCTCAGCGCTGGACCCGCTCGCCCTCGGGTGAAAAGGATCTTCAGCTCTATCGTTCCTTCCGTCTTGAATGTTGCGTCAGGGGGGTCCCTTCGCGGGTTCGTACCCGGAGAGGCCTGCGACCCGGAGGAGTTCGGCGACGGAGTCTGGCCTGTGAGGCGTCGTCGAGCGCCCGGGCTTCGGACGCAGACCCGGCCCGCGGAGGCCCTGATTATGAACCGGAGGGGAGAGCCCCACGGCTCTCCCCTCCGGTTCCTCTACTTGGTGAAGGCGGGTTTACGCTTTTCCAAGAACGCCCTGACACCCTCCTTTGGCGCTTCGATGCAGGCGATGTCACCGGAACCCTCATAGTTCACATTGAGGGCAGCGGCCAAGCTCTTCGCCGCGGCGCCCTGCATCACGACGCGAGCTACGATCGAAAGAGCTTCCCGGCTCAGCGCCACATTGCCGGCCGTCGGTTGCTCGGGAATCGGGAACTCGGGGATGTTTACCGGAGCGTCCTGAATCCTCGGCACCGCGCCGCGCAGGCGCTTCACCTCTGCGAGGGCGAGATCGATGAGCCCCGGGTAGTCGTCGGCCACGGCTTTCACGACGCCGATGGCGAGCGCCTCGTCGACCGGCAGCCGTTTCGCCTGACCGATCATCTCATGAAAGGTCGAGGCGGCGTGGGGCCACTTGCGGTACGGGACGACCGCGCCTCCCATGCCGGGAAGGATGCCGAGCGTGATCTCGGGCAACTGGAAGAAGGCGTTCTTCGTGGCTACGGCGCTATGGCAGCGCAGGGCGATCTCGGTCCCCCCGCCCATCGCGAGACCGTTCACTGCCGCCACGACGGGTTTGTCCATCCGGTCGATGAGGTGCAACAACTCCGAGTTCCCGCGGGCCAGCGCAACCCCCGCCGCGTGGTCGTCGAAGGTAGCGACGAATCCGCTGATGTCGGCCCCGGCGCAGAAGGCCTTGGTGCCGTACCCGGTGATGATGAAGCCCTCGATCTTGGGGTCTGCGGCCCCCTTCTCGAGCTCGACCAGGAGTTCCCTGCAGGTGCCGAGTCCGAGCGCGTTGGCCGCCTGGGGGCGACGGAGCGTGAGCACCCGGACCCCGTCCAGGTCGTCGACGAGGATGTCGCGCGGAAAATCGAGGTACGCCTCCACCGGCCGGTTGGGCGCTGGGAACCCGGGACGTTCCGCAGCGTGTGCGTCCACGATTCGGGAGACCTCCTGCGGTCCGAGCTCGGCCATGACATCGAAGACCCCCTTCTTGAACCCGAGCCCGACGACGCTCCCGAAGTTGAGGTCGGATCGGGTGCCGATGTTGCGGTCCGCGATGTCGAAGCACTGGGAGAAGACGACCCCGAGCATTCGGTCTCGAACCCACGTGCGCACGCTTTCGGGTACGTCGACTTTGGTGCCGGGCTTCGTGGTCTTCCAGCGATCTACCGACAGGAAGAGGGGTGAGGGCGCGTAGGCGGTTCGCTCAGCCATGCGGCGGGTCTGGGACTCGTACGTAAGGGGATTGCCGCCTGCCATGTTGAGGACGAAGAAGGGACCGGCGCCGACGAACTCTTCCAGTACCGAGTCAATTTGGGTGGTCGTAGCCCGGTCCAGAAGGTACGCCGCCTCGTTCGTCCAGTTCTCGAAGACCCGGTTGAGCACGAAGGAGTAGACGTTCTGCGTCACGATGGGGGCTTTGCCCGTCCGGGCGAAGAACCAGAGGAGGTAGTCGAGCACGGACGGATCGGCCTTGTCCCAACGGATCACCTCCACGGGCATGCTGCGCCAGGCCGGGGCGAAGAAGTGGGTGATCGTGGTCCGCTCGGGCCGCTGGAGGTGGCTGAAGATCTGGTCGGCCGGGATCGAGCTCGTGTTCGAGGTGAGGATGGCTTCCGGGGAGCAGGTCGCCTCGAGCTTCTCGAAGATCTTCCGCTTGAGCCCAAGGTTCTCGGTCGCGGCCTCGATGACCAGGCCGCACCTCGCCACTTCGGAGTAGTCGGTCGTGTAGGCGATGTTGCCGAGGACGGCCTCCGCCTGGGCAGAGGTCATCTTCCTCTTTTCAACGCTCTTCTCGGCGTAGCCCCGGAAGCGCTGTTCCGCCTTCTTGAGGGGCTCTTCCATCACATCGACGAGGTAGAGCTTCTTCTCGGGCAGTCCGGTCCGCAGGTAGTAGGCGATGTCGGGGCCGATGTTTCCGGCGCCGACAACCGCCAGCTCGTCGGGCAGCGGGCGGTCCGGCCGAATAAGGAACGGGTTCGTGTACGAAGGGTAGAGCTGCTTCGATTCCGACATGATGTTCTCTCCTTGATCGCCTCGGCGGCTGCTCAGCAATCCACCTTCAGTACGAGGGAAGCGCCGGTATCCCCCGCGGCGCAGCCGGTGAAGAGCCCGTAGCCGCCTCCACGGAGCACGAGCTCCTCGATGAGCTCGATGACGCACCGCGCGACCGTCGGCCCCTGGGGGTGACCGAAGACCAGCGGGCTTCCGTAGTTGTTGATGGCCATCGGATCGAGACCCATGCTGTCGCAGAAGTAGAGGTCGTTCGCGATGAAGGGGTTGTGGGTCTTGATGACCTTGACCTCACCGATTCCGATTCCCGCCTTCGCGAGGGCCATCTTCGCCGCGGGCACGAGCGACTTGGGCATCATACCCTTCTCGACCCGCGTCTGGCCGTATGACACGATTCGGACGCTGACCGAAGCATCCGCGCTCATCTCGCGAGCCTGTTCGGCGGTGGTGACGATCAGGGCGGCGTGGGCGTCGGCCGGATGGGTCTGGCATCCGAAGGAGTGACCGCCGCCGGGCGTAGCCGGCTGAAGCTGGGCCAGGGACTCTCGGGTCGTGGGGACGACGCCCTCGTCCTCGGCGAGCACCACGGTCTTCTTCTTGGTGATGGCGACTTCCACCGGGAACATGTAGCGCTTCTGGAAGGACCGGTCTTCCTTCAACGCGTCGCCGTACTGCTCGTACCGGCGCGCGGTCACTTCGTCACATCGCTCCTTCGTAAGCCCCGCCTCCCTGGCCACGTTCTCCGCGGTCTGAATCATGGGCTTCTTCGCGTGCGGATCCCCTGCGAAGTTGTCCGTGATCCAGTTCTCGTGGATCACCTCCCCGCCCGGACCCTGGGGATTAGGCCAGACGATGTGGGGCCCGTTCGACATCCGATCGGCGAGCACGTTGATTACGTTGGAGAAGGTCCCGGCCTCGATCCCCGCCGCGGAGTTGTAGAGGCAGGTGGCGGAGGTGGTGCACGCCTGGGTGACCGCGCAGCCGGGTGTGCCCTCGGCGCCGATGAGCGCGGCGACCCACGGGGCCGCGTAGAAGGCCTGCTTCTGGTGGATGGTGTAGCCCAGGTAGAGGTAGTCGAACTGCTTCGGATCGAGCTGCTTGGACGCGAGCCAGCGGGCCACGGTCTGGCCGGCGAGCTCGAGCGAGTGGCTGTTCGCCAGGGTCATCTGCCACTTCGAGAAGGGCGACGAGAAGTAGGCTCGATAGGGGATATACGCCTTCGTGAACATGGATGACCTCCTTCTGCGTGTGGGGGAGAGGGCATCATGTCAGGGGCGGGCCAATTTTGTCAATTCATTTAATAATTGTGTATTGAATATACGTCTCTCGAGTGTCTGATGCGTACCCGAGCCATCACGTGCTATGATGCGGGCTCTCCGGCGGTCCGGAGGATGATGAGAAAAGGCTTGAACGGTAGGTGAGGGATGCGGTGGCGAGGAACGTAAACTACGTGAGTGATCTGACCGAGGCCGAGCGGGTCCTCATGGCCGTGCTGCGCGCAGCGGAGGCGTTCAAGCGAGGGCAGACCGACGTGTGCCGGTCGCACGGCCTCTCCTTTCCCCAGTACAACGTGCTGAGGGTACTGGAAGCCTCGGAGCAGGGGCGGAACACCGTGAGCGGCGTGAGCAGGATCATGCTGGTTCCGGTGGCGAATATGACGGGGCTGGCCAAGGGCTTGGAGCGGGACGGCTTCATCCTCCGCACCTCCGACCCGAGGGACGAGCGGGTGACGGTGCTCGAGATAACGGAGAAAGGTCGGCGAACTCTCGACGACCTCCGGGCGGCCAAAGACGACCACATCGAGGCGATCCTGTCCGGGTTCTCAGGAGAAGAGCGCCAGGAACTCCTGGCCCTCGCCCGCCGCCTCGTGCGCAACAGCCGCCGGCGAGGCGAGGGCGCCTGAAGTCGCTCTCAAGCGCCCCCTACTCCCCCTCCCTCCGGAAGAAGGCCACGCCGAGCGGCGGGAGGTTCATGGAGAGGGAGTGATAGTACCCGTGGGACGGGACCGGCGTCGTCTCGACGCCGCCCATGTTCCCCTGCCCGGACCCTCCGTAGAGGACGGCGTCACTGTTCAGGATCTCCTTCCAGTAGCCCTCCTCCGGGACCCCGACGCGGTAGTTCTGTCTCAGCACCGGCGTCAGGTTGCAGACGACGAGGACGGCGCGGCCGGGGTCCTTGCCGCGGCGCAGAAAGCTGATGATGCTCTCCTCCCAGTCGTGGAAGTCCACCCACTGGAACCCCTCGTTCTCGAACTCCCGCTCGTGGAGGGCCGGCTCCTCCCGGTACACCCGGTTCAGGTCCTGGAGCCACCGCTGGACCCCGCGGTGCCCCTCGCCCTCCTGGAGGAGGTGCCAGTCGAGACTCGCCTCGTGGTACCACTCGTCCCACTGGGCGAACTCACCGCCCATGAAGAGGAGCTTCTTCCCGGGGTGGCCGTACAGGTAACCGTAGAGGGCGCGCAGGTTCGCGAACTTCTGCCAGTCGTCCCCGGGCATCTTCCGGAGGAGGGAGCCCTTGCCGTAGACGACTTCGTCGTGGGAGAGGGAGAGGACGAAGTTCTCGGAGAAGGCGTACCAGATGCTGAAGGTGAGCTGATTGTGGTGGTACTTGCGGTGGATGGCGTCCTTCGAGAAATAATCCAGCGTGTCGTGCATCCAGCCCATGTTCCACTTGAACCCGAAGCCGAGGCCTCCCACCTGGACCGGCCGGGTCACCATGGGCCACGCCGTCGACTCCTCGGCGATCATCTGGACCCCCGGGAAGCTCCCGTAGACGGCCTCGTTCAGCCGGCGCAGGAAGTCGATCGCCTCCAGGTTCTCCTTGCCGCCGTACTGGTTGGCGATCCACTCGCCCTCCTTGCGGGCGTAGTCCAGGTAGAGCATGGAGGCGACGGCGTCCACCCGCAGGCCGTCCACGTGGTACTTGTCGAGCCAGAAGAACGCGTTGCTGATCAGGAAGGGCCGCACCTCCGTGCGCCCGTAGTTGAAGATGTAGCTGTTCCACTCCGGGTGGTAGCCCTGGCGCGGGTCCGAGTGCTCGTAGAGGTGGGTGCCGTCGAAGTAGACGAGCCCGTGCTCGTCGTTGGGGAAGTGGGAGGGGACCCAGTCGAGGATGACGCCGATGCCCTGCCGGTGGAGCTCGTCAATGAGGTACATGAAGTCTTCGGGCGAGCCGTAGCGGCTCGTAGGCGCGTAGAAGCCGGTGATCTGGTAGCCCCAGGAGCCGTAGAAGGGATGCTCCATGACCGGCATGAGCTCCACGTGGGAGAAGCCCATCTCCCGGACGTACGCGGGGAGTTGCTGGGCGAGCTCCCGGTAGGTGAGGAATCGGCTCTCCTCCCCGGGCACGCGGCGCCAGGAGCCCAGGTGGACCTCATAGATGGAGATCGGACTCTCGAGCCCGTTGCGCTCGTGGCGCCGGCTCATCCACTCCTCGTCGTTCCACCGGTAGTCGAGCCGGTGCACCACCGAGGCGGTGCTCGGCGGCCGCTCCCAGAGCGTGGCGTACGGGTCGCCCTTGTCGGCTCGGAACCCGTCTTCGCGGCCGACGATGTGGTACTTGTAGAGGGCGCCGTCGCCCACGCCCGGGATGAAGCCCTCCCAGATGCCGGAGCTGTCCCAGCGCGGTTTGAGCGGATGGGCCCCCCGGTCCCAGCCGTTGAAGTCGCCGATCACCGAGACCGCTTCCGCGTTCGGAGCCCAGACGGCGAACTGCGTCCCGGGGACGCCCTGGGCCTCCACGACGTGGGCCCCGAGCTTATCGTAGAGCCGGAAATGGTTCCCCTCCCGAAACAGATAGACGTCGTGTTCGGTGAGGAGGCTCTGGTCGTAGCGCATGATTGCTCCGCGTGTTGGCAGTGATCAGTGATCGGTGATCAGTGATCAGGAGAGACGAGAGACCGTTCAGATCACAGATCATTGATTACTGATTACTACTGATTACTGAGTACGGTCACTGGTTGCTGGTTACAGATCACTAGTCACTGCTCACTGATCACGGGCCACTGATCACGGGCCACTGATCAGGGTCACTGATCACTGATCACTGCTCACCTGCCCCACTCCAGCACCCGCAGGATCCCGCGAAGTGGAATCCCCACCCAGGCCGGGCGGTTATTGAGCTCGTACCCGAGCTCATAGACGGCCTTGTTCAGGAGGAACGCCTCTATCAGCCGCTCGAGGTCCTCGGTCGACGGGACGAAGAGCGCGCCCTTCACCTCTGCCAGGTAGGACGTGAGGAACGTGCCGCTGACATATCGGTACCAGATCTTGACCCACGGCTCCAAGCGTTCAATGTCCTCGGGTCGCAGGGACGGGTGCCGCATCTGGGCGGTGTGCACGGCGTAGTGGAAGGACCGGATCATTCCGGCCACGTCCCGGAAGGGCGAGCGCTTGAGCCGCCGTTCGCTCAGGGCGCGCGCGGGCTCGCCCTCGAAGTCGATGATGACGAAGTCCCGGCCCGTGTAGAGCACCTGGCCGAGGTGGTAGTCGCCGTGGATGCGGATCTTGACCGTCGCGATCTTCCGCCCCGTGATCCTGCCGAGGCGCTCGATGATCCGCGACTCGGAAGCGAGCACCGCTCGCGCCCGCTCCTGCACGGCGGGTTCCAGCCCGTCGATGCTCCGGGCCAGGAGCTCGAAGACCCTGCGCACCTGGGCCTGCATCGCTTGGAAGACGGAGCGCTGGTAGAGGGTGGACCACGGCTCGGGCCGGAAGTGCGGGTCGGACGCGTCGGACGCGAGGGCGAGGTGCATCTGGCCGGTGCGCCGGCCGAGGAGTTCGGTCATCTCCAGGTATTGGCCCGAAATGAGGTCGACGACGTCGGGCGGGATCCGAAGCCCCTCGGACCGGAGGACGGAGATGAGGGGAGCGGGGACCTCGGGGGGCGCCAGCTTGCTCGAGAGCACCTGCTCGAAGTAGCGGCCGACCGAGTCGAGCGTGTAGGTCCAGGCGTCTCCCTGGTTCGGGACGAGGTTCTGGAGCATGGCCACGGCGATCGGTTCCGAGCCCGCCGGGCGGTACTCGAGGGAGCCGACGTAGCGCGGGACCGCCTGGAAATCCGTCCGTTCGGTGAGGAAGCGGACGAGCTCGGTATCGGGGTTGAGGCCCTCCTCGAGGCCGCGGTAGAGCTTCAGGAACAACGAAGGCTCGTAGAGGATGGAGGTGTTCGTCTGCTCGGCGCCGGCGAGCCGTGAGACGAGGGCGCTCCGCTGGGCCGCCCCGAGGGAGGCGAGCTCGCGCGTCGCCACGCCGGTCAGCTCGCCCTCCCGGCCCTTGATCTTCTTCCGGCCCGCCATGGTCTCCAGGAGCCAGGAGCGAAATGCGGGCGAGTAGACCGCGTCGTACAGGCAGTCGTGCTCGCCTCCCGATCGGAGGCCAGCGACGACGGCCTGGGGGACGCTCCGGCGGAGGTCTTCGGCTTCGGTGCCCGTCGCGCGGGCGAGGGGCAGGCAGTACGTCTCGTCCAGCCCCTCGGTGTAGGCGACCCGGAGAAGGAGCATGGCGGCTGCCAGCCCCCGAACGGGCAGGTTCTCCGCGAGTTCGAGGTGCTGGATCGTCCGCGCCTTGCTCCGGAACCAGCGGCGGTGCGCGATGTAGGACGGGAGCGCCGTGTCCAGGAGCGCCCGGAGCGGCTTGCCCTGGAAGAGCCCCTGCCAGCCCCCCGGCGACTCGATCTCCGGCAGCTCCCAGCCGGGCTCGAGCGCCGCCTCCTCGCGGACCCGCACGAGCCGCAGCCAGAAGTACTCGTGCACGCCGAGGGTGAGCACGTAGGGAGCGCCGCCGATGCGCGGGAACAGGTTGCGGCTGAAGACCTCCTCCGGCACGAAACCCGCCCACTGGGAGAGGTCGAGCTCTGCCACCTGACAGAAGCGGGAGAGGTTGGCGACGACGAGGATCGACTCCTCGCCGTACTGGCGAACGAACGCGAGCACCTTGGGATTCCCGACCCGCACGAACTCGAGCGTTCCCCGGCTGAGTGCCTGGAAGCGCCGCCGCATGGCGATCATCCGTCGCACCCACCAGAGGAAGGAGGAGGGGTTGGCGTCCTGGTTCTCGACGTTCACGGCTTCCGAGTGGTACTCGGGCTCGATGATCACCGGCAGGTAGAGACTGTGAGGGTTCGCCAGGGAGAAGCCGGCGTTGCGGTCGGGGCTCCACTGCATCGGCGTGCGCACGCCGTCTCGGTCGCCCAGGTAGAAGTTGTCGCCCATCCCGATCTCGTCCCCGTAGTAGAGCACCGGGGTCCCCGGGAGGGAGAAGAGGAGGATCTTCATCAGTTCGACGCGCCGGCGGTCGTTGTTCATGAGGGGCGCCAGGCGGCGGCGGATGCCGAGGTTGATCCGGGCCCGGGGGTCACGCCCGTAGACCCGGTACATGTAGTCGCGCTCCTCGTCGGTGACCATCTCGAGCGTGAGCTCGTCGTGATTTCGCAGGAAGAGCGCCCACTGGCAGTTCTCGGGGATGGCCGGCGTCTGGTTCAGGATGTCGACGATGGGGAAGCGGTCCTCCATCCGGAGGGCCATGAAGAGCCGCGGCATGACCGGGAAGTGGAAGGCCATGTGGCACTCGTCCCCGTGGCCGAAATAGGCGCGGGAGTCCTCCGGCCACTGGTTCGCCTCGGCGAGGAACATCTTCTCGGGGAAGTTCCGATCGACGTGCGCGCGGAGCTTCCGGAGGAATTCGTGGGTCTCCGGGAGGTTCTCGCAGTTCGTGCCTTCCCGCTCGTAGAGGTAGGGCACGGCGTCCAGCCGAACGCCGTCCACGCCCATTCCGAACCAGTGCTCCATGATGCGGAACATGGCCTTCTGGACCTGGGGATTCTCGAAGTTCAGGTCGGGCTGATGGGAGTAGAAGCGGTGCCAGTAGTACGACTTCGCGACCGGGTCCCAGGTCCAGTTGGAAGCCTCGAAGTCCTGGAAGATGATGCGGGCGTCCCGGTACCGCTCGGGCGTGTCGCTCCAGACGTAGAAGTTCCGCAGCGCCGAACCGGGTCTGGCGCGCCTCGCGCGCTCGAACCAGGGATGGAGCGACGAGGTGTGATTGAGGACGAGCTCCGTGATGACGCGCAGGCCCCGGCGGTGCGCCTCGCGCAGGAAGCGCTTGAACTCGGCGAGCGTGCCGTAGCTCGGGTGGACGTTCAGGTAGTCGGCGATGTCGTACCCGTCGTCCTTGAGGGGCGAGGGGTAGAAGGGCAGGAGCCAGAGGGCGGTCACGCCCAGGTCGGCGAGATAGTCGAGCTTGGCCGTCAGGCCGCCGAAGTCGCCGATGCCGTTGCCATCGCTGTCAAAGAACGCCTTGACGTGAAGCTCGTAGATGATCGCGTCCTTGTACCAGAGCGGATCACCCCCGACGACGGGTCCACCGGCTGCCATGGCGTCGCCGCTCCTTTACATGAAGTAGTCGAAGTCCTGCTCGCGCCGAAGCTGCGTGCGCACGCGGAAGATCCGCGCCGGGAGGACGTGGGGTTCGAGGTCGATGCGGTTGACCTCCGCGTGCCAGACAAACTTGTCGTCGCCGAGCAGATCGTGGACGAGGAAGGGCCGGCCGGGCGGAATGCCGAGTTCTTCCCGGGGAACCCGCAGCTGGCACGTCTGGGTCCGGTAGGGGTCGAGGCTCACGGCGACGAGGAGCGTGTTCAGGGCGTCTTCGGTCTGTTTCCCGAAGAAGAGGACGCTCTCGTTGCCCGAGTCGAAGAAGCGCGTGTTGCCGGTCGTTTGGAGGGCCGGGTTCTCCCGTCGGATCCGATTCAGGCGGGTGACGAGCGCCTCCAGGCTCTCGGGCCTCGACGGGTCCCACCGCTTGATCTCGTACTTCTCCGAGTCGAGGTACTCCTCCCGCCCCGGCACGGCGTCGCTGGCCAGGAGCTCGAAGGCGGGGCCGTAGATGCCGTAGTTCGAGGAGAGGGTGCCCGCCAGGATGAGCCGGATGAGGAAGGCGGGCCGGCCGCCGTACTGGAGGAACTCCGGAAGGATGTCGGGCGTGTTCGGCCAGAAGTTTGGCCGGAAGTACTCTCGGACCTCCGTCCGGGTCAGCTCCCGCACGTACTCCGCGAGCTCCCAGGCGCTGTTTCTCCAGGTGAAGTAGGTGTAGGACTGGCTGAAGCCGAGCTTCGCGAGCCGGTACATGATCTTCGGTCGCGTGAACGCCTCGGAGAGGAAGAGAACCTCCGGGTAGGAGGCCTTCACGTCGCCGATGAGCCACTCCCAGAAGGGGAACGCCTTGGTGTGGGGGTTGTCGACGCGGAAGATCCGCACCCCCTGCTCGATCCAGAAGAGCACCACGCTCCGGAGCTCCTCCCAGAGGCCCTGCCAGGCGTCGCACTCGAAATCGAAGGGGACGATGTCCTCGTACTTCTTCGGCGGGTTCTCGGCGTGCTGGATCGACCCGTCGGGCCGCCAGCGGAACCACTCCGGGTGCTCCGCCACGTAGGGATGGTCGGGTGAGCACTGGAAGGCGAGGTCCATGGCGATCTCGATCCCGAGCTCGCGCGCCGCCTTCACGAAGTGCTCGAAGTCCTCGAGCGTGCCCAGGTCCGGGTGGATCGCCTTGTGGCCCCCCTCCCCCGCTCCGATCGCCCACGGGCTGCCGGGGTCGTCGGGACCGGCGGTCGTGACGTTGTTCCTCCCCTTCCGGTGTTTGCGGCCGATGGGGTGGACCGGAGGGAGGTAGACGACGTCGAAGCCCATCCGCGCGAGCTCCGGCAGGACGTCGGCGCACTCGCGGAGCTTCGCTCCCGGCGTCCTCCCCACGGAGCGGGGGAAGAACTCGTACCAGGAGCTG
>JACRCS010000110.1 GCA_016218905.1 Deltaproteobacteria bacterium | reverse complement strand
CATCCCGTCGACTTTATGGCCGCGCTCCTGACGAACGACCGGGCGAACACGGACAAGGTGGTGAAGGACATCGCGGAGTGCCGCGAGATGGGGATCCCAGTCCTGCCGCCCGACGTGAACGAGTCGGACCTCCACTTCACCGCGGTGGGGAGCTCCATCCGCTTCGGCCTCGCCGCCGTCAAGAACGTGGGGGAGGCGGCGCTGGAGAGCGTCCTCGCGGCGAGGTCGAAGGCCGGGCCGTTCCGGGGCCTCCTCGACTTCTGCGAGCGCGTGGACCTCCAGAAGGTGAACCGGAAGGTGATCGAGAGCCTCGTCCAGTGCGGCGCCTTCGACTCTCTCGGCGGCACCCGGGCCCAGTACTTGGCCTACGTGGACCGGTGCCTCGAAAGGGGGACGTCCGCGCAGAAGGACCGGGCGCGGGGGCAGACGAACCTCTTCGAGCTCCTCGCCCCCACGAACGGGAACGGCCAGGCGGACCCCTCGGCCGACGAGCTCCCGGCTGTGCCGCCGCTCCAGCCCTCCCGGCAGCTCCAGGCCGAGAAGGAGGTGCTCGGGATGTACCTCTCCGGGCACCCCCTGGTCGAGTGGGACGACCTCCTCAAGACCTACACGGACGGGCGCCTCTCGGAGCTCCTCGAGAAGCCCGACAAGAGCACCGTGACCGTCGGCGGCACGGTCGCCGCCGTGAAGGCGATCACCACGAAGAACGGAAGCCGCATGGCCTTCGTCACCCTCGAGGACGTGGAGGGGGCCATCGAGATCGTGGTCTTCAGCGACCTCTACGCCAAGGCCGCGAACCTCCTCTCCTCGGACGAGCCGCTCCTCGTGCGCGGCACCCTCGAGAAGAGCGAGGACTCCGGCAAGATCCTCGCCGAAGAGATCCATCCCCTCGGCGAGGCCCAGGAACGCCTCGCCAAGGCCGTCCACATCCACGTGAACGGCGCCCTCCACACCCGCGACGACCTCGGCACGCTCCGGGCCCTGCTGGAGAAGCCCGACCACCGGGGCCCGTGCCAGGCCTACCTCCACATCCTCCTGCCGGAAAGGGCCGAGACGGTGATCCGTCTCCCGGAGAGCCTCGGCCTGCGCGCCACCGCCGCCCTCAAGGCAGAGGTCCACGCCCTCATCGGCAACGAGCACTGTGTGCAATTCCGGTGACGCGTGGGCTCGGCAGGGTAGCGCGTCACTCCAAAAAAGACCTCCCTCGCCTCTTGACGTCGGCGCGGCGCGGCGTTAGCCTGCTCACTCCTTAGCACTCCAGCCAGGCGAGTGCTAATACGGTGGGTTCGAAGACAAGGCTTCCGACGTTGACAGATGAGGAGGTAGTGAGATGAAGATCCGACCCCTGCAGGACCGCCTGATCGTGAAGCGCCTCGACGAGGAGCAGAAGACGGCCGGCGGAATCATCATCCCCGACACGGCCAAGGAGAAGCCCCAAAAGGGCGAGATCGTGGCCGTGGGGCCCGGCAAGCGCAGCGACGACGGCAAGCTCCTCCCCCTCGACGTGAAGGCGGGGGACAAGGTGCTCTTCGCGAAGTACGCGGGCACGGAGATCAAGGTGGAGGGCGAAGAGCTCCTGATGATGCGCGAAGACGACATCCTGGGCGTCATCGAAGGTTGATTCGGTAACCGAGAGAAGTTCCCGACCGGAAGGAGAAGACGAAATGGCTCACAAGGACATCAAGTACGGCCAGGATGCGCGCGCCGCGATCCTGAAGGGCGTCGACGTTCTGGCCGACGCCGTCAAGGCGACCCTCGGTCCCAAGGGTCGAAACGTCATCATCGAGAAGAGCTGGGGGAGCCCCACGGTCACCAAGGACGGCGTGACGGTCGCCAAGGAGATCGAGCTCAAGGACAAGTTCCAGAACATGGGCGCCCAGATGGTCCGCGAGGGCGCCTCCAAGACCTCCGACGTCGCCGGCGACGGCACCACCACGGCCACCGTGCTCGCCCAGGCCCTCTTCCGCGAGGGGTCCCGGCTGGTGGCCGCGGGCCACGATCCCATGGACATCAAGCGGGGCATCGACGCCGGCGTCGAGAAGTGCGTCGAGAAGCTCCGGTCGCTCTCCAAGCCCGTCAAGGACCGGAAGGAGATCTCCCAGGTCGGCACCATCTCGGCCAACAGCGACGCCACCATCGGCAACATCATCGCCGAGGCGATGGACAAGGTCGGCAAAGAGGGCGTGATCACGGTCGAGGAAGCGAAGAGCATGGAGACCACCCTCGACGTCGTCGAGGGGATGCAGTTCGACCGCGGCTACATCAGTCCCTACTTCGTGACCAACGCCGAGCGGATGGAGGCGGAGTTCAAGGACGCCTACATCATCAGCAACGACGGCAAGATCAGCACGATGAAGTCGCTGCAGCCGGACCTGGAGAAGATCGCCAACACGGGCAAGCCCTTCGTGGTCATCGCCGAGGACGTGGACGGCGAGGCCCTGGCGACCCTGGTCGTGAACAAGCTCCGCGGCACGCTCAACTGCGCCGCCATCAAGGCGCCCGGCTTCGGCGACCGCCGAAAGGCCATGCTCCAGGACATCTCCATTCTCACCGGCGGGCAGGTGATCAGCGAAGAGGTCGGCCTCAAGCTCGAGAACGCGACCCTGGCCGACCTCGGCAAGGCGAAGACCATCCGGATCGACAAGGACAACACGACGATCATCGACGGTGCCGGGAGCCAGAACGACATCCAGGATCGGGTGAAGCAGATCCGGGCCCAGATCGAGGAGACCACCTCCGACTACGACCGCGAGAAGCTCCAGGAGCGGCTGGCGAAGCTCGTCGGCGGCGTGGCCGTAATCAACGTCGGCGCCGCGACCGAGGCGGAGATGAAGGAGAAGAAGGCGCGCGTCGAGGACGCGCTCCACGCTACCCGCGCGGCCGTGGAAGAGGGCATCGTCCCCGGCGGCGGGGTCGCGCTGATCCGCTGCCAGGCGGCTCTCGACGCGCTCCAGCTCTCGAGCGAGCAGATGGTGGGCATCAAGATCCTGCGGCGCGCTCTCGAGGAGCCGCTCCGCCAGATCGTCGCCAACGCGGGCGCCGAGCCCTCCGTCATCGTCAACGAGGTGAAGGGGCGCGACCAGAACGAGGGCTTCGATGCCTACAAGGAAGCGTACGTGAACATGATCGAGGCGGGCATCGTCGACCCCACCAAGGTCACGCGCACGGCGCTGCAGAACGCGGCCAGCGTCGCGGGCCTTCTCCTCACGACCGAGGCGATGATCGCCGAGTCCCCGAAGGAGGAGAGCGCGCCGGCCATGCCGGGCGGCGGTGGAATGGGAGGAATGGGGGGCATGGGCGGCATGATGTAGCCCCAGCCCTTTCGAGTGCCTGGTGAGAGAGGCCCGCGGGAACGCCCGCGGGCCTCTTTCGCTTCCGGGGGCCCCGCCCGTCGGGGCGCGGCTCGAGCCCTTCTTCGGACGCGCGTCCCCGTCAGTTCCCGGACGCGGGTTCGGCCTGCCTCGTCGCCTGCCGGCTCGGAAAGACTTCCT
>JACRCS010000109.1 GCA_016218905.1 Deltaproteobacteria bacterium | reverse complement strand
CGCGCACGGCGTGGATTTCGTCGAGAACCTGGAGCAGGCCTTCGCGCGGCTTCACGCGGAGCTCGGGCCGCCCCAGCTGGTCCTCGGCGTCGACTGTGTCCATCGGAAGCTGGAGACCCTCCAGCACGGCTTTTCAGATCGCGTCGAGGAGATCTTCCAGCGTAACGACACGATAGGATTCAGAACCTACGGGGAGCAGTACCACGGGGTCCATGTCAACGCGACGCTGACCGGAATCGCCATAGGCAAGGGCTCCTCAGATGAGCCCGATTCCTGACACGACGTCGGGAGGCGCGGACGCCGAGGGGCAGAGCCTGCGCGCCGAGATCGCCCGGCTGAACAAGATCATCCGGGCTTTGATGAATCGCGCGGAGGCCAGCACGAGCCTTCATGGCTCGGAGTACGGGTTGTTCCAGACGACGGTCATGCTTCGCGAGGAGGTGCGCCACCGCACGGAGGATCTGGAGGCGGCGCTACGAGAGAACGAGAGGATCAACCGATCCCTGCGAGAGTCCGAGTCGAGGTTCCACGGTCTCGTGAATCAGTCGTTGGTCGGGATCGCGATCATCGAGGACGGGAGATTCAGCTACACGAATCTCAAGTTCGACGCGATCTTCGGATACAACGCCGAAGAGATCCGGCTCCTTGGGCCGCTCGACGTCGCGTTCGAGGACGACCGGCCGTTGGTCGCAGAGCAGATTCGAAGGCGCCTGAGCGGCGACGTGGAAGGGGTCGCCTACGTGTTTCGGGGGTTGCGCAAGGACGGCAGCGTCGTGGATATCGAGGTCCAGGGCAGCGGCATGAAGATGGGAGGAAGGCTCGCGCTCATCAGCCTCGTCGAGGATGTTACCGAGCGAACGCGTGCGGAGCGCGAGGTCCGGGTCCTTCAATCCCGTCTGCGCGAGGAGGCGATCCGCGATCCCCTGACCGACCTGTTCAATCGTCGCTACCTCGACGAGACGCTCGGCCGGGAGCTGGCCCGCGCGAACCGCTACGGACGTCCGATCAGCTTGATAATGGCCGATCTCGATCACTTCAAGGCCGTCAACGACACCTACGGTCATCCGTCGGGGGACGAGGTCCTGAGGGCTTTCGGCGGGCTGATCAAGGGGCGCGTCCGTAGCAGCGACATCCCGTGCCGCTACGGAGGCGAGGAGTTCCTGCTGATACTCCCCGACATGTCGTACGAGCTCGCCGCCCAGCGCGCGGAGCAGCTGCGGGTGGCACTCGAGGGTGCACGCATCGGATGCGATGGAAGGGTCATCCAGGTGACCGCCTCTTTCGGCGTGGCGGCCTTCCCAGAGGACGGCAAGTGCGGTGGGGAGCTGATCGCGGCAGCCGATGGCGCGCTCTACGCAGCGAAGGCCGCGGGCCGGAATCAGGTGAAGACCTCTTCAGGCCTCAGAGAGCCCCACCTGTAGGCACCCAGCGGGTTGTTCACCGGGGGGGCCTGATGGTCATGTGAATTCGAGAGGGTCCGGGTCTACGACCCCTTTTGAGGTCGGCCCGGAAGCCCTCGGGGCCCTCCACCCGGGGCGAAGAAGGAGTGAAAGCCGCTCTTTCGACGATTTTCGCGAAAAAGTGACGCGGGGTTGTTGGAGAATTCGGTGTCTCGCGGAGCTTAGTGATGGATGCCGAACCCCGGACCCCCCGGACGCGCCTGGCGCTCGCCGAAAGCATCGCGGGCCGGGGAGACCTGTTCCGCCGGATGGAGGCTCACCTCCGATACCGGTTTCGGCTGTCGGCTCCGGAGGTCGAAGACTTGATGCAGGACGTCGTTCTCGAGCTCATGCGGTGGGAAGAGCCGATCCGCGACGCCGAAGGGCTCGCGTTCCGGATCCTCCACCTCCGCACTCTTCAGTTCCTCCGCAACAGAGGGGTGAAGCGCGAGGAGCCCATTGAGGACGACACGAAGACGGCCGACGACCTGCCGGCTGCCAGCCCGAACGCCGACGTCCTCATCCTCCTTCGCCAGACGCTCGCCCAGGCCACTCCCGCCTGCCGCCGGCTCATCCGTGCCCACTACCTCGAAGGGCGGACCCTCAAAGAGACGGCCGAGACCCTCTCCTACGCCTCATCCAACGTCGTCTGGACTCTCCTCGACCGCTGTATCCGCCGGCTCCGCGCCGTCCTGGGAGTGCCGCGATGACCGCGCCGCACCCCGACGACTTCTCCCTCCTCATCCTCCACGAGGGAGAGATGTCCGAGCTGGAGACCGCGCGCCTGAAGCGACACCTCGCCGGTTGCCCGGCTTGTGCTTCGGCCTACCGCGAGATCGAGAACCTGGACCGGACGCTGAAGACGACCCTCCCCGAGCTCGAAGCGGCCCTCTCCGAACCCGAGCTCCCCGAGGCCGACTCCTTTCGTTGCCGCCCCGACGGCATCCGCCTCGACCGGCAGAAAGCCGGGGGCGACGAGGTCATACGGGAGGTCTTCGCCGCCAGCCAGGCGGCCGGGGAAGTGAAGAGCCGACTCCTGAACGCGGCGGTCGCCCCGGAAGAGGACCTGCGCGAAGCCCTCGCCGACCTGGACCTCCTCGCCCTCCGCGACCGCTTCGGCCTCGGCTACGCCCTCGACGACGCCCTCGACAACATGGTCGACGGCCCCGCCCGCTGGGCCCGCTTCGGCCACGCCTCCGCCAGCCGTGTTCTCGAAGAGAGGGCCAGCGGCCGCGCCCTCGACGCCCCCGCCGAGCGCGCCTACCCCCTCGACGACCTCCTCGGCCTCTCCGTCCTCGTCGAGGGCACCGCCTGCAACTGGACCGGGGAGTTCCTCCGCGGGGGCCGGGCCCTCCGCCGCGCCTACGGAGCCTTCGCCCGCGGCTCGACCTCCGAAAGGCGTCTCGCCTCGGTGGAGCTGTCCGAGGCCCAGCGCCGGGCCTTCCTCGACAGGGCCGAGGAGGCGCTGCACCTCGCGGAGAGGGCGAGGGGGACGTTTCGGGCGCT
>JACRCS010000123.1 GCA_016218905.1 Deltaproteobacteria bacterium | reverse complement strand
GCTCGCGCTCGCGGTTCCGCTCACTGTCGCCAGAGACCACCCTAGAGGCAGGGGACAGGGGAAGGGTGTGGCCAGAGCCGTTTGGCCGGCTCTCACCACGGTGGGATTTACTGAGATACCATCGGGACAGCTAACCAAGTTCGCGGGGAAGTAGAAGAAGTCGTTCCGGAGAACAGACTGATAGAGGGACCCGGCGCAGTTGATGGCCGAAGCACATTCCAGCTGTACGCTCGCCAGCCAGTACCCAGTTGCGTCGGGGAGGACGCCGGTGTAGTAATTTACGAACGGCTCAGAGTACGTGCATACGTTCTGAGAATCCCACGCAAAGCACTGACGAGGAGGTACCAACGTCGCCAGGTAGATTTCCGAAGGGTGCGTATACGCCGTAATCCGAGAACCGGATGATGCAGTACTCGAGGACGTTGTAGACACCGCCTGAAGGTTGGTAGAGGTAGAGACCGCGCCAGTCCCCGGGGGCCGGGCTGCTGACATCCGAGGTGAAGGTGATGGGTGCAGTCGGCGTGCCCCTGGCGACCAGAACGCCCCGCTCGGCCGAGCCGAACCCACCCATACGGAGAGACGCCCCCGGCCCGAACCGGACCGTGACTCCAGGCTGGAGCGTCAAGGTCGCTCCCGCACTGCTGACGACGGCGATCTCGCCTTCGATGAGGTAGGGAAGATCGCACCTCGGCCAGGTGGCGTTCGCCTGGATCACGAAGGCTGAGAAGGGGATGGAGGAAGAACCTGCACCGGAATACGAGTTGTTGACGATCGAGGCGCCGGTCAGATATCGGGGGTCGACTCGGAGCGGGCCCATCCCGTTGGCGGTAAAGCTGCTTGCGGCGACTTGGACGGGCGAGGCAACGTCGCACCCGTAGGTCCCGTTGGACGAAAAGGTTGAGCCGCCGACGTTGGCGTTCGCGGCCGTGCCGACCCAGAGACCGGCCTGCGCATTCTGATCGAAGGTGGTAGAGGTCGCCGTGAGCAAGCCGCCATCCAACCGGACTCCGGAGGCGTTGCTCTTCCGAACGGTGACTCGATGGAGGGCCAGGTCTCCCCCTGAGGCCCCCCACTTGTAGATCCCTCCATACGATCCGTTGCCGCCGTACTCGATGGTGGCGTACTGCACCTCATTCTGAACACCGACCGGCCCGTTGTAGAACCGGAGCCCCGCCCAGTCTCCGGGAGCCGGGCTGCTGCCGCCGGAAGTGAACAGGATGGGTGCAGCCTCAGTGCCCTTGGCGATCAAAGCCCCTCGTTCACTTGAGCCGCCACCCCCCATGCGAATGGACGCACCCGGGGCAAATCGAACCGTCACGCCAGGTTCGATGGTCAGTTTGACGCCCACGCTTCCGACGACGGCGACCTCGCCTTGGACGAGGTAGGGAAGGTCGCATTTCGGCCACGTGGCGTCGGCCTGGATGGCCACCCCTTCGAGGGGGATGACTCCTGAAGCTGGACCCGAATAGGAGTTGTTGAGGATTGACGCGCCGGTCAGCTTCCGGGGGTCGACTCGGAGGGGGCCCATTCCGTTGCCGGCAAACGTGCTCCCAACGATCTGGATGGACGAGGCGGCGTCGCACCCATATGTACCGTTCGACGAAAACGTCGAGCCGCTGACGTTGGCGCTCGCACTGGCAGCAACCCAGAGACCGGCTTGCACGTTCTGGTCGAAGGTGGTGGCGGTCGCCGTGAGCGAGCCGCTATCCAGCCGTACTCCGGAGGCACTGCTGGAGCACAGGAATAGCAGGCGAGGACTCCAAACGGGACACCAGCTCGGCTAGGGCCGACTCGGCGTGGACCAAGAGCAGACAGCCGACAACCGAGCACCGACAACCGAGGCCCCAACGCCGTCTTGCAGGCCCCGCCGCGGGCGCTAGACTCCGGACCGGATTCACCTGCGGCGGGAGCTCGCGCATGCGGCAGGGGAAGGAGCTGCCCCAGGCGGCGGTCGGGCGGTTGCTGGGGGTGCAGGGCGATCCCGGGGGCCCTTTCAACCGGGGCACGCTCTGGGCGAAGAGCGGTGACGTCTTCAGTGGGCGATTCGGAGGAGATCGGTGGGCGGCACCTTACTGCTGAGGGCACGGAATGAAACCTGAGTCCCGTCCCCGCTTGCGCGTCATCCCGGGCGGCGCGTACCGCGGGGAGACCTACTGCAGACGACCGGCTCTCAAGGCGAGCCGCTCTGGCTGGCTTCCGGCGCTCGCGTTCTTCTTCGAGGGGATCGGGGGAGCTTCGCAGATGCTCGCCACCGTGGCCGATCTCTTCGGCTGGGGGCGGGACCGGGGCCTCGTCCGGGCCGGGCGGTATCTGGCGCTGGCGAGCTCGATGGCCGCGCCGGCGGCGCTCGCCGGGTCGCTGAAGACGCCGAGGCTCTGGTACAACGTGCTCCGGATCTACCGGAAGACCTCCGCCATGTCGCCCGCAGGCTGGTTTCTGGCGAGCTTCGGGTTGCTGAGCGGCCTCGCGGCCGTCGGGCAGCTCTTGGACGACGTGGGACTCCGGCGGGTCGGCCGCGGTCTCGCCCGCGCCGCCGGGGTGCCGGCCGCGGCGGCCGGAGGGCTCGTCTCCCTCTACCTGGGTGGGGAGCTCGAGGAGACCGCGGCGCCGGCCCGGTCGTCCGCCCGCCCGTCGCTCTCGCCCCTCTACGCGGCCACTGCCGCCTCGGACGCCGCCGCGGCCCTGCTGCTCGCGGCGGCAGCGAAGAGGGCGCCGGAGGGCACCCGCCGCCGGCTCGCGTGGTTCGCGGCCGTTGCCGACGCCGCGCGAATGGCGCTGGGAACGAAGCGCGCCGCTTCCTGGAGGCGGCGGCCGGGCGGGCCGCTCTTCCGGCAGCGGAAGCGGCGCTCGCTCTTCCGGGACGGGGTGCTCGCGGTAGGTGCCGCGGTGCCGCTGGCGGTGCGAGCGGTCCACGCGGCGAGGCGGCGCCCCAGGGCCCTGTCGGTCGCGGCCTCGGCCGCGAGCCTCGCCGGAGGCTTCCTCCTCTCGGCCGCGACGCTCTTGGCCGGCCGACCATCGGGGACGAGGCCGAGGGACTACTTCGCCTCGGCCCAACGCGCCGGAGCGGCGCCGGCCCGGCCCGAGGGAAAGCGCGCCGCTGGCCGGACCCAGCGCCGGGGGCTCTGGGCGTGGGGCGTCGCCGCCGCCGGTGTCGGGCTCCTGACCGCGGCGACCGGAAAGAAGACGAGGAGAGTTTGACATGGGGGAAAAAGCCGAGAAACTGGTGAACTCGCGGCCTTTCGCCGGCTGATCGAGCAGGCGCGGCGAGGTCCTGAACGGTGCGACCAGGCCCGAACTCGTGAACGATTTTTGAGGAGGCGATCATGGAAGCTTCAGTCCCAGAGCCGAAAGAGAAGGCGGAGTCGGAGGGCGGCGAGGGCTGCCCCGACTTTCGGGCCCTGCTCGAGGAGCAGAGGGCGCGGTTCGCCCGCCAGGCGGCGAGACTCGGCCACGCCTTTCGCCGCACGGGCGAGGCGCTCGAGCGGGAGGACCGGGAGGCCGGCCGCTACGCCCGCTGGATCGGCGACCAGGCGGAGAGGCTCTCTGGTTATCTCCGGGAAAGCCACGTCGAGGACCTGGCCAAGAGGGCCCGGGGACTCGCGACGCGAAACAACCTGCTCCTCGTAGGCGGCGCGGCGGCCGCGGGTTACCTCTGCTACCGGCTCTTCGCGCGTTCCCGGAAGCCGGAGGTCGCGGAGGAAGCCGAGTCGTGAGCCGCTCCCTGCGGCGCAGGGACTTCCTGCGGGTCGTCGGCGCAGCCGCGGCCCTCCTGCCGGCCGGCTGCGGACCCGCCTCGCGCGAGCTCGTGCCGTACGTCTATCCGCCGGAGGACGTCGTCCCCGGGAAGGCCACGTGGTACGCGACTACCTGCCGGGAGTGCCCGGCGGGTTGCGGTGTGCTGGCAAAGAACCGGGACGGACGGGTGATCAAGGTGGAGGGAAATCCCCTCCACCCGGTCAACGCGGGCAAGCTCTGCGTGCGCGGCCAGGCTTCTCTCCACGGCCTCTACGACCCGGACCGGTTCCGCGGTCCGATGCGCCGGAACGCCGCCGGGAAGCTGGAGCCGGTCGGTTGGGGAGAGGCGGAGGCGCTCCTCGCCGACCGGCTGAAGCCTCTCGTTGCCGGGGGCCCGGGCGACCGCGCGGTCTTCCTGAGCGAGCTCGTGACGGGCACCCGGATGACGTTCCTGGCCGCTTGGCTTTCGAGTCTCGGAAGCGACGCGGGTCCCGTGCTCTACGAGCCCTTCGCCTACGAGCCCCTCCGGGCCGCCAACGAGCTCGTCTTCGGCTACCGGGGCATCCCGACCTACCGGATCGACCGCGCGGACTTCCTCATCTCCTTCGGAGCGGGTTTCCTCGAGACGTGGCTCTCCAACGTCCAGTACGCCCGGCAGTTCGCGAGCTTCCACGGCCTCGGCGAGCACGGGAAGAGACGCTTCGTCTACGTCGGCCCGAGGCTGTCGATGACCGCCAACAGCGCCGACCTCTGCCTGCTCGTCCCGCCGGGCGCGGAGTACCTCGTCGCCCTCGCGATCCTGCGGGTCGCCCTGGACGAGAACCTCGTCCCACTCCCGGCTGACACGAGGGGCGCCCTGGCCGCCGGCGTCGGGGAGTGGACGCTCCCGGCCCTCGCCTCGCGCACCGGGGTTCCGGAGGGGAGGCTTCGGGAGCTCGCCCGCGGGTTCGCCGCGGCCGAACGACCCCTGGCGCTGGCCGAAGGCCTCGGCCTCGGCGGACCCCGCGCCCTGGAAGCGGCGGTGGCGGCGAACCTCCTCTGCACGGTGAAGCCGGGCTCTCGGCTCGCCATCGACTTCGCGGCGAGGTCCTCGTCGAGCGACGCGGTCACGGCGCGAGCCGTCGGTGAGCTCCTGGAGCGCGCCGACCGTGGCGAAGTGGAGCTCCTCCTCCTCAACCGGGCGAACCCCGTCTTCTCCCTGCCGGCGTCCTGGAGGGCCGCGGAGAAGATCCGCAAGGTCCCCTTCATCGTAAGCTTCGCGAGCTCTCCCGACGAGACGACGGCCTACGCCCACCTCGTGCTTCCGACGCACACGCCGCTCGAGTCCTGGGGAGACTACTCGCCCCAGACCGGCGTGACCGGGCTCCTCCAGCCCGTCATGGGCCCGGTCTTCCGCACGAGGCAGCTCGAGGACGTGCTCGCGGCCGTCGCCGAGAGGGCCTTCCGGCCGAACGCGCTGCCGCGGAAGAACGCCTACCAGGCGCTGCGGAGCGCTTGGGCCGTCGGGCGAGCGCCCGAGTCCGCCTGGACCGAGGCCCTGGAGCGGGGCGGCGCCTGGGGCACGCCGGGCGAGACCGCCGCCGCGGCGCGCCGGTGGTCGCCGTCGCCGTTCACGTTCCCGCCGCCGGGGGCGGAGGGGGACCCCGGGCGGGGTCTCCGCTTCACCGCCTACCCGACGGTCCAGTTCTTCGACGGCCGCCAGGCGAACCGGCTCTGGCTCCAGGAGATCCCGGACCCCCTGACGATGATGACGTGGGACGGCTGGGCGGAGCTCCACCCGGAGACCGCCGCCAGGCTGGGCTTCAAGCAGGGCGACGTGGTCCGGCTCCGGTCGGCCTCGGGGGTGGTCGGGGTGCCGGTGGTGACCCTCCCGACGGTGCCGCCGGGTACGGTCGCCATGCCCGTGGGGCAGGGGCATACGGAGTACGGGCGCTTCGCGACGGGGCGGCCGGCCAACCCCATGGCCCTTTTCCCCCCCGGGGTCGACCCGCGAGACGGCGGGCTCTCGGGAGCGCCGCCGGAGGTGGTCGCGGAGCCGACGGGCCAGCACATGCGGCTCGCGCACACGGACGGGAGCCCGTACCAGCACGACCGCGAGATCGCCCAGGCCATGACGTTGCGCCAGGTGCGGGAGGCCGTCGCCGCCGGAAGGAGCGGTTCGATCGTCCTGCCCCTCCCGGAGGGCTACGAGCCGCAGAAGGACTTCTACCCGCCCCACGGCCACGAAGACTACCGCTGGTCCATGGTGGTCGACCTCGACCGGTGCATCGGCTGCCAGGCGTGCGTGGTCGCCTGCTACGCCGAGAACAACGTCG
The DNA here is from genome assembly GCA_016218905.1 of Deltaproteobacteria bacterium. The sequence goes on along the minus strand of JACRCS010000123.1, from coordinate 4,853 downwards.
CCGTCGTCGGGAAGGAGCAGGTGCTCAAGGGGCGCGAGATGTCCTGGCTCCGGATCCAGCGGTACTTCGAACACGGCAAGCCGCAGGCCCGTTGGCTCCCGATGCTCTGCCAGCACTGCGACGCCGCCCCCTGCGAGCCTGTGTGCCCCGTCTACGCCCCCCACCACGGGCGCGAAGGGATGAACAACCAGATCTACAACCGCTGCTTCGGCACCCGCTTCTGTCTCCAGGCCGACCCCTACAAGGTCCGGCGCTTCAACTGGTTCACCTTCAAGAGCGAGAAGCCGCTGGCCTACCAGCTCAACCCGGACGTGACGGTGCGGCAGAAGGGGATCATGGAGAAGTGCTCTTTCTGCATCCAGCGCGTCGTCGAGGCGAAGATCGAGGCGAGGAGTCGCGGCCGGAAGGTCCGAGACGGCGACTTCACCACCGCCTGCGCCCAGACCTGCCCCACCGACGCGCTCATCTTCGGGAACCTCCTGGACCCGGAGAGCCGGGTGGCGAAGCTCGTAAAGGACGCCAGGGCCTACCAGGTGCTCGCGCACTACAACACGAAGCCGGCGGTGATCTATTTGAAGAAGGTGACGGATGTGCTGGAAGGGTGAAAGCCCAAGTGGACTTGATGGACGAAGTGGACTCAGTGGACGACGTGGACCATGCGGCCACCAGGTCCATAGAGTCCATCAAGTCCACGAGGTCCACCGAACGGACGACTGATAACTAATGATTGAGCACTCTTCCCTCACCTACGCCGACGTGAACCACGACGTGACCCGGGTCCTCTGGAAGGGCTCGCGGGCGTACTGGGCCGCGGTGGGGTTCTGCTTCTTCGGGATCCTCGTGGGCGCCGCCTGCTGGGGCTACCAGATCGCAACCGGGCTCGGGATGGTGGGCATCAACGTGCCGGTGGCGTGGAGCACGTATCTCGTCAACTTCGTCTTCTGGGTGGGGATCGCCCACTCGGGCACGCTGATCTCGGCCATCCTCTTCCTCCTTCGGGCCAGGTGGCGAACGGCGATCTCCCGGAGCGCCGAGGCCATGACGGTCATCGCGATCGTTTGCGCGGGCCTCTTCCCCTTCATCCACCTGGGGCGGGTGTGGATCTTCTATTGGATCATCCCGTACCCCAACCAGCGCCTCCTCTGGCCGAACTTCCAGTCGCCCCTGGTCTTCGACTTCGTGGCGATCTCGACCTACCTGACGGTGAGCTTTCTCTTCTGGTACACGGGCATGATTCCGGACCTCGCGGTGATCCGAGACCAGGCCACCGGCTGGAAGAGGAAGATCTACGGGGCGCTCTCCCTCAACTGGGTGGGCTCCCACCGCCAGTGGCACCACTACGGCGCCGCCTACGTCTTCTTCGCGGCGCTCGCCACTCCGCTCGTCATCTCCGTCCACAGCGTCGTCTCCTGGGACTTCGCCCTCTCGATCCTGCCCGGCTGGCACAGCACGATCTTCCCGCCGTATTTCGTCGCGGGCGCGATCCACTCGGGTCTGGCCATGGTGCTCGTGCTCCTCATTCCGCTCCGGAAGATCTACGGCTTCGAGCACATCATCACCGAGAGCACGCTCGAGAACGTCGCGAAGACGCTCATCCTCACCTGCGCGATCATGGGGTACTCCTACGCGACCGAGTACTTCGTGGCGTGGTACAGCCGGGAGAAGGTCGAGCTCGGCACGTTCATCTACCGCGCCACCGGACACTACTCCCTCTGGTTCTGGCTGATGATCCTCTGCAACGCGGTCCTGCCCTACCTCTTCTTCGTCCGCCGGCTCAGGACCCATCCGCTGCCCCTCTTCGTGACGGCGGTGCTCGTCGTCTTCGGCATGTGGCTCGAGCGCTACGTGATCATCATCGGAGCCCCTACCCACGCCGACGACCCCTACGTGTGGCGGCTCTTCCAGGGCCCCACCTGGATGGAGCTCGGCGTCATGTTCGGCTCCTTCAGCCTCTTCTTCTTCGCCTTCCTCCTCTTCGCCAAGTTCCTCCCCACGGTCTCCATCGCCGAGGTGAAGGAGGAAGCCGCGACGCCCGCCGCCGGCGGGGAAGCAGCGGCGCCGTGAAGGCGGAGGGCCCCGGCGTGGTGGGCGTCTTCGCCTCCCAGCAGGGAGTGCTGAAGGCGGTGGAGCGGCTGCGGCGCGAGCGCCTCGACTTCACCGTCTTCTCGCCCGTGCGCGGCGAGTGGCTGGAGGAGGTCGTGCAGGGCCGGACGAGTCCCGTGCGGCGGGTCGTCCTCTTCGGAGCCATCGCCGGGATCGTCTCGGGGCTCGCCCTGGCCGTACACACCTTCCTCGCGTGGAAGCTCATCACCGGCGGCAAGCCGGTCGTGCCCCACGTCCCGCTCGTGATCATCGCCTTCGAGTTCATGGTGCTCGTCGGGGTCGTCTCCCTCTTCGCCGGGATGCTCGCCCTCGGACGGGTTCCGCGGCTGCGGCTCCCGAAAGGGTACGATCCCCGGTTCTCCCGGGACCGCTTCGGCCTGCTCGTCCCCGCTGCCGGAGCGGGCAGCGACGTTCGAGGGCTCCTGATGGAGGCCGGAGCGGAGGAGGTGCGGGATGTCGAGCCGTGAGGCGTCTCCCGCCCGCCTCGGCACCGGTCCCGGCAGGGGCTGGCTCGGCGCCTCTCTCGCCCTCGCCGTCGTGGGGGCGGCGGGCTTCCTCACCGCGCTCGCCGGGCCCGACGCCCACCGGGCGTGGCAGGCGTACCTCGCGAACTTCCTCTTCTGGACCGGGCTCTCCTTCGGGAGCGTCATGTTCTCGGCGACTTTGACCATGACGAAGGCGAGGTGGGGCCGGCCCCTGAAGCGCCTGGCGGAGGCGCCGTCGGCCTTCCTCCCGGTCGCCTTCGTCCTGTTCCTCGCTCTCTACCCCGGGCGGGCGGAGATCCTCCCGTGGGTGCTCCATCCGATCCCGGAAAGGGCCCAGTGGCTGAACACGCCCGCCCTCTTCCTGCGAAACGCCCTGGCCCTCCTGGTCCTCGCGGGGTTGGGGCTCGCGATCGTCCGCTGCTCGGTGCGCCGCGACGCGGCCGGAGCCGCCCTGCCCGGAGACCGGGCGAGCCGCGGGCGAGGAGAGGCGGTGCTCTCGCCCCTCTACGGCATGGCGTACGCCGTCGTCCTGAGCCTTCTCGCGTTCGACCTCGTGATGTCGCTCGACCCGCACTGGTTCAGTACGAACCTGGGCGCGTACTACTTCGTCGGAAGCTTCTACAGCGGCCTGGCGGCGCTCCTGGCCGTGGCGGCGGTCGCGGCCCGGAGCGAGACCCTGGGGCCCTACATCGGGGGGAAGGAGCTGCGCGACCTCGCCACGCTCCTCTTCGCCTTCGCGGTGCTGACGGCCTACATGTTCTATGTACAGCTCCTCACCATCTGGTACGGGAACGTGCCGCACGAGACCGAGTTCCTCCTCCGTCGCCTCCGGGCCGTGCCGTGGCGGGACGTCTCCTGGACCGTGCTGGCGCTCGCGTTCGGGTTCCCCTTTCTTGTGCTGCTGAACCGGCCCCTGAAGTCCCGCTCCCTTCCCATGCTGGTCGTGGCCGTCGTGGTCCTCGCGGGGATGTGGCTCGAGCGCTTCCTCCTCGTCGCGCCTTCCCTCTGGACGGGGAAGACGGCGCCCCTGGGCTGGCTGGAGGTGCTGGTGACCCTCGGGTTTCTGGGGCTCGTCGGCTGCTGCGTGACGGTCTTCCTGCGGACGTTCCCCCTGGTGCCGCTCTCCGATCCCCTGCTCCGAGAGCTCCTCGAGAGCCGCCGCGAGGAGGGCTGAGATGGCCCGGGACCGGAGGCGCCGGAGGGAAGGGCTGAAGTGGTGGGCGTGGTCGGCCCTCGCGGGAATCGTGCTCGCGGTCCTCTTCCTTCTCCACTCGCTCTTTCCCAGCGCCGTGATCGGGCCGAAGCAGCCGATCAGCTTCAGCCATCGGGTGCACGCCGGCGTGAAGCGCATCAGCTGCCGCTTCTGTCACCCCTTCGTCGAGCGGTCCCCCCACGCCGGCCTGCCGGCCATGGAGAAGTGCTTCTTCTGCCACACCTATGTGATCCCGACCCACCCCGAGATCCAGCGGGAGTGGAAGCACCTCCAGTCGGGCGTCCCGGTGCGCTGGGTGCGGGTCTTCTTCATCCCCGACCACGTGAAGTTCCGCCACGAGCCTCACGTGGCGTGGGCGAAGCTCGACTGTTCCGTCTGTCACGGCCGGGTCGATCGCATGGATCGGCTCCAAAGGGTGGACTTCCAGATGGGCTTCTGCATCGGCTGCCACAACGCGCGCGGCGCCCAGACGGACTGCTGGCTGGCATGCCATCACTGAGTTGTCGGTTGTCAGTTGTCGGTTTTCGGTCAGACCACCCAGCCGGGAACCGATAACCGAAAACCGATAACCGATAACCGCGAGCGAGGTCGCGAGCGTGAAGTTTCTCAAAGTCGAACCGCACGGCACGGCGAAGCTCTTCTACCTGAGCTCCGCGTTCTGGTTCCTGATGGGGGCGCTCGAGGGGCTCCTCGACGCCGCTCACCTGACCGCGCCGGAGCTCGTCAACAACGTGGCGTGGCTCGTCTTCGGGCGGGTCCGTCCGATGCACACGAGCACGATGATCGTCGGCTTCGTCGGTTCCGCTCTGCTGGCGGCGCCGCACTACTATCTGCCCACGCTCCTGAAGACCCCGCTCTTCAGCGAACGCCTCGGAAAGCTCTCCCTCTGGGTGTGGAACCTCTCCATCGCCGCGGGGACGGCGACGCTCGCGCTGGGACACTCCCAGTCCCGGGAGTACGCCGAGTGGATCTGGCCCGTGGACGTCGGGGTGCTCCTCGCCTTCGCGCTGATCGCCGTGAACTTCGCCCTGACGGGGGCGCGCCGAAAGGAG
>JACRCS010000122.1 GCA_016218905.1 Deltaproteobacteria bacterium | reverse complement strand
TTGGCTCGGCCGCCCTGGATCGCCACGGCCCTTCGGGCCTCGCGATGACGGCTGGGGTGCCGGGGAGGTTCGGAAGCCCTTTGCCGTGCCCCGACGCCGGTGACGGCCCCTCACGAGCACAAAGGATCCCTCGTTGTAGTACTAACTCCTAACAGCTAACAACTAACCGCTAACAAACGGGCCGGTGACCCGTCCCCGGGGCTACCGGTAGACGCCGTACTCCCTGCAGGTGTTGAACATCGCGTGGACGTTCTCGGCCTTCGCGCGGTCGATGCTGGCGCCGAGGCTCAGGATGTATCCTCCGTCCCCGGCCACGGTATCGAGCAGCTTCTTCACGCAGTCGCTCACCTCTTCCGGCGTGCCGATGTTCATCATCGCGCCGGGGACGTTACCGGCGAAACAGGCCCAGCCCCCCAGGCGCTCCTTCACCTTCACCATATCGGTCCGGTCGAAGAGCCAGCAGGTGCGGCCGGCCGGGATGTCCGGGTCGACGATGACGTCGAGGCGCTGGTTATAGCCGCCCTCCGCGAAGAGGGACGGAACGAGCCCCTCGTTTATGAGCCCGAGGATGACCGCCTTCAACGTCGGCCAGTAGAACTTCTCGAAGTCCTTGGAGGAGATGAAGCCGTCGGCGCCCTTGTGGAGCGGCATGAAGACGAGGGGGCTCCTTCTCGCGTTGGCGGAGCGGACGCCGAGGTCCACGGCGATGGGCACGATGCGCTCCATCGCCTCGATCACCTTGGCCGGACGCCGGAAGAGGTCGAGCGAGAGGGCTCGGGTGCCCCGGAACGTGTCTCCGATGATGTCGAAGGGCGCCTTGCTGAACCCCTCCCGCACGGCCGGGGCACCGAAGGTGGAGACGATGTGCGCGTCGGCCTGGCCCACCGCGCCCGCCCACTCCAGCGCCGCGGTGCCTGCCTCGAGCAGCGCCTTCAGGGCCTTCTGGACGTCCGGCGTGCCGACGGGGGTGGCGAAGCCGGGGACGCCCGGGAACTCCATGGTCGTGAAGAACGAGGGCAGCAGCTGGAGGCCCTCCAACACGCCGAAGGCCTTCGGCATCCACGAACGCAGGCAGTAGGACTCGGGATCGGCGATGAGCCGGTCGTAGTCGTCGGGTCCCATGAGCTCGAGCTCGAGGGCCTGGAGCGGGCTCTCCTTCGGAATGCCGTGCCCCGCCCAGCGGTAGAGCTTGTAGTCGAGGATGTCGAAGACCCTGCCGGGGCTCGCCGCGCCGGCGTAGACGAGGTAGTCCGGGTCGAACTCCTCGTGGAACCGGATCCTCGCCTCCCGGTACTTCCCGGAATCGTACATGAGGTCGTAGGCGGTCATCCCCGCGAACTCGGCCAGGTAGTTGGCGATGCTCGCGCGGATCGGCACGCGGTCCGGCTTCTTCAGGGTGATCGCGTCCTTGAGCCGCTGCGCCCGCCGGCGGTGGGTCTCCGCGACCTGGGGTGAGACGAAGGAGATCTCCTCCGCCATCCACGCCGCCATCCGCGCCTCGAAGCGCTCATCGGGGGTCAACTGGTTCCAGTTCGGCGCAATCATCGGTCTCTTCTCCTGAAAGTGCGCGCTCAGATCTTGTAGACGAGCGAGGGCAGCCACAACGCGAGCTGCGGGAAGACGAACATGAGCACCCACGCCACCGTCAGCGCAATCAAGAAGGGGGTGACGCCCTTGTAGATGGTCGTCATCGGCACCTTGGTGATGTTCTTCACCACGAAGACGCAGATCGCGACGGGCGGGATCACGACGCCCACCATGGCGACGACGCCGAGCATGATGCAGAACCACACCGGGTGGAACCCGAGCTTCTGCACCGCCGGGAAGAAGATGGGCGTCGCCAGGATCAGGAAGGCGAGGTCGTCGATGAAGGAGCCCCCGACGATGTAGATGACCGAGATCAGCCCCATGATGACGTAGCGGTTCCAGGGGAGCGCCGCGATCCAGTCGGCGCCGATCTGGGGGATGTTCGTCACCGCGATGAAGTGCCCGAGGACGACGGAGCCGGCGACCAGCGTGAGGAGCATCACGGCGGTGCGGATCGATTGCGTCACCGACGTGATGTACCGGCTGAAGGTCATGTCCCGCTGGAAGATGGCCAGGACGAGCACCGCGAAGGTCCCGACGGCGGCAGCTTCGGAAGGCGTGAAGTAGCCCTTCATGATCCCGCCGACGACCACGACGAAGATGAGGAGGACCCAGAAGACATCCGGCAGCGACCGGAACCGCTCCCCCCAGTCGGACCGCTCCGAGCGCGGCGCCACCGCGGGGTCCATCTTGGCCCAGCCGTAGATGATCCCGACGAACGTGAGCGCGATGAGGAGCCCCGGCACGATGCCGGCGAGGAAGAGCTGCCCGATCGATTGCTCCGTCAGGATCCCGAGGATGATGAGCGTAACGCTCGGCGGCAGGATGACGCCCAGCGTCCCGACGGTCGCGACCACCCCGGTGGAGAGCTCCTTGCTGTAGCCCCTGCGGTCCATCTCCGGGATGGCCACGCTGGCGAAGGTCGCCGAGGTCGCAGCCGACGAACCGCAGATCGACTTGAAGGCCGTCGCGCCGAAGACCGTGGCGATGGCGAGCCCGCCGGGAATGTGCCCGAGGAACTTGTGGGCGCAGTCGTAGAGCCTCGCCGCGATGCCCGCGTTGAAGGCGATCTGCCCCATCAGGATAAAGAGCGGGAAGACCGTGTACCCGTAGTTCGTCAGCACGTCGAAGACGTCACGGGAGAGGAGGTTCACGGCGGCGTTGAAGCCGTTCACGTACCAGAAGCCTGCGAAGCCGACGAGGCCCATGGCGAAGCCGAGCTCGATCCCCGTCGAGAAGAGGAGGAGCAAGACGACCAGGGAGAGGAGGCCGATCGTTACTTCACTCATATTCTCCTCTCCAGATCCGGACGACGTCGGCCAGGAAGACCAGGCATTGGACGAAGCAGCAGACCGCGACGAGGTACGCCACCGGGTAGAAGGGCAGCCGGAGCGTCGGCGAGACCTCGCCCGCGCTGTAGAGCTCGGCGCCGACCTTCAACAGGTTGTAGCCGATGAGGATGAAGAGGACGAAGGCACCGAGCCGCGTCAGGGTGTTTAGGATCCGCCGCGGCGCCCCGGAGAGCTTCTCGAGGAGGAACTCCATGTAGACGTGCCCCCGGTCGAGAGAGGTCTGCGGGAACCCGCACCCGATCACCACGGCCAGCCCCAGGGCCGCGATCTCGTAGACGCCGAGGATCGGATGCCCGCCGGCGCGACAGACGACGTCGGTGACGGTGAGGAGCATCATGAGCGTCAGCGCGAGCCCGGACAGGAGGTTCAGCGCCCTGCTAACGGCCTGCAGGGAAACGAAGAGCGGGTTGAACATGGTCGCTCCGTGAGAGTTCTCAGTCATTAGTCGTCAGTCATCAGTTCCCCCTCTGAAAGCCCGGGGGATCAACTGATAACTGACAACTGATAACTGATAACCAAGGAGGGAGCGTCCCCTGGCGCGCCGGCGCCGTGAGAGGCTCCCGCTTTGTCTCCTATTTGTACGGGGACGGGATCGTCTTGCGGGCCTCTTCCTTCGTCCAGAACGCGATCCGCTCCCTCACGAACTTGATCCAGGAATCGACCTCTTCGGGCTTGTTACCCTTGGCGACCATGTCCTTCTTGTACTGGACGATCACCGGATCGGCAGCCTTGTCCCACCGGTCGCCTTCGGCCTGGGCCAGGTTGATCAACTGGCCGCCGGCGGCCTTGAGGGCCTCCTTCCCCTCGATGTCCATCTCGTTCCAGAGGCGCGCCTGCTTGTCCTTCGCCTCCGCCGCCACTTCCGTGAAGACCTTCTGTACGTCGGGGGGCAGGGCGTTCCACTTGGCCTTGTTGATGACGAAGTAGAAGGTGTACCCCGAGCCGACCTGCCACGAGGCGGTGACGTTCTTTACGACTTCGGCGAACTTCCAGTACTTAAGGGTCGACAGGTCCACGGCGACGCCGTCGATCACGCCCTTGCGCAGGGACTCGTAGACGTCGGGCATCTCCAGGGGCACCGGCGTCGCGCCGAGGACCTTGATCGTGTCGGCCATCTGCCCGGTGGCGCGGATCTTCAGGCCCTTGAGATCCTCGAGCGTACGGACGGGTTTCGCGATCGTGTGGATGACGAGGGGTCCCGACGTCGCGAAGTAGAGGGCGTGGACGTCGTCCCACTCCTTCGGCTTGAACTTGTTGTAGAAGTCGTTGCTCACCTCGGTGGCGACGTAGCCGCTGGTGAAGCCGAGGGGCAGGTCGAGGGTCTCCGTGACCGGGAAGCGCCCTCGCGTGTAGGCCGTGTGCGAGAAGCCGAGGTCGGCGATGCCCTGCACCACGCCCTGGTACATCTTGACGGGCGAGAGGAGGGTTCCGCCTGGGGAGTAGTTGATCTCGACGCGGCCGTTCGTCCGCTTCTTCACTTCGTCGCAGAACCAGGCCGTCAGGAGCGACATCTTGTGGGTCGGGGGAAGGTAGTTGGCGGCCCTCAGCTTGATCGGCTCCGGAGCCGCGTAGGACCTGGCGGCCAGGGCCAGGCTCAAGACCAGCAAGGGCAGGAGCTTCCATCCTCTCATCGTCGGTCCTCCTTCTGGGTTGTTGCGCGCCGCGCTTCCTCGCCGCGGGCGTGCGGCGAGGGCCATGGAAATCCCGTGCGGTGACGGGTCACGCCGCGAGGCCCCGGAGCCCCCCAGCGCCCTAACTTCCAGCGACAGTCGGCTTTTTCCTTCAACCGGCGCTTGAAAGTTCTCGCCTCCGTGGACCTCCCTAGGCAAGTAGGGATCGCGGGCGCCATTCAAGCAGAAAGGTGGCCCTCCCACAAGGCCTGACCCGGCGCCCCTCCCGCGGCCCGGGGCGACGGGGCGCGCTACCCTCGCTCGGTACCCTCAGAACGCGATTTGGCCTATCTTGACATGTTCCCTAGGGTAGCATACAAGCTTTTTCTGCGTCCCGTGACCTTCATCGTTCCGTTGTTTAGCGTAGCCCTCCAGGCGACGCGGCTCTCGGTTCTGGGTCTTGGGTTCAGGGCCGAGAACCGGCAACCTATCACCGACAACTTCATCGGGCCCTTCCAGCAGCGCGAGTTCAAGGCGTAAAGTAGCGAGGTTGGCAGGTTTAGAGAGCTCGGCCCGCGGCCGGGCCGCTTCGAGCTCAGGACGACTTCACGAGGAAGTCGCGTCGCGAAGCCTCAGGAGGGGCGAGAGCGGCGAGAGCTCGCGTCGCGGCGGCCATGGCGGGAGCGACGAATGCGAAGGAGACGGGTTCTGAGCTGGACGATGGATCTCCAACCGGTCGGGCGCCGGATTCCGCTGGAGCCCGGAGAGAGTCTGCTCGACGCGGTCCGACGGGTCGTGACCACGGAGGGGGACGGAATCTACGCCCCCTGCGGCGGCCTGGGAACGTGCGGCCGCTGCCGGGTGCGGGTGCTCCGCGGGCCGGCCTCGCCACCCACGGAGACCGAACGGGACCGCCTCACGGCCGCGGAGCTCGAGGGCGGGCTCCGGCTCGCGTGCCAGGTGCGCCCGCTGGGGCCCCTCCACGTGGAGCTTCCCCCCGAGACGCTGGCTGGGCACCAGAGCCTCCAGGTGGAGGGCGAGAGCGTCGCTGTCCCCCTGGATCCCGCCGTGCGGGCCTATCGGGTGCCGCTCCGCCCTACCTCGCTCGCGCATCCCGGCTCCGTCTGGGAGCAGGTGCGCGAGCACCTCGCGAGCTTCCACGGCCTTCGCGACATCCACGTGGACCTGGACCTCGTCTGCGGCCCGTCCGCCCGCGCCGAGGAGACGACGGTCCAGGTGGCGGTCCGAGCGGGGCGGATCACCGACGCCCGGTTCAACGGAAGCGCGCTGCGCCCCCTGGGGCTCGCCGTGGATCTCGGCACGACGAAGGTTGCCGGCTTCCTGGTCGACCTGGAGAGCGGAAGTGTCCTCGCCTCGGACGGGCTCATGAATCCCCAGATCCCGTACGGCGAGGACCTGATGAGCCGCCTCGCCCACGCCCTCGGCGGCGAGGAGGGCGTCGACCGCCTCGCCCGGGCAGCCGGCGAAGGAATCGACCGGCTCCTCGGGAATCTCGTGAAGAAGGCCGGCCTTGAGCGGGCCGAGGTCCAGGAGATCGTCATCGCCGGAAACACGGCGATGCACCACCTGCTCCTGAGCCTGCCCATCGAGCAGCTCGCGCGGGCCCCGTACGTGCCGGCGCTGGCCGGGCCCATCGAGGTTCCCTCCGCCCGGATCGGGGTCTCCGCCGCGCCCAGGGCCAGGGTCTACCTCGTCCCGCCAGTGGCAGGGTTCGTCGGCGGGGACCACGTGGCGATGATCCTCGGCGCCCGGATCCAGGAGGCCCCCGAGACCGTGCTGGGGCTCGACATCGGGACGAACACCGAGATCGTGCTCGCCCGGGGAGGCCACCTGACCTCCTGCTCCTGCGCCTCGGGGCCGGCTTTCGAGGGGGCTCACGTCCACCAGGGCATGCGGGCGGTGGATGGCGCCATCAGTCGGATGCGCCTCGCCGACGGCGGCCGGAGCGTCGCCTGCGAGACGATCGGCGGCGGGCCGCCCAGAGGCTTCTGCGGGTCGGGCATCCTCGACTCCGTGGCGGAGCTGGTGCGGCACCGGGTCGTCGACGAGCGCGGAATGCTCGACCGGTCGCACCCGCGGGTGCGGAAGGAGGAGGGCTCGGTCGCCCAGTTCCTCGTCGTACCCGCCGCCGAGACGGACGTGGGGCACGACCTCGTCGTCACCCAGAGGGACGTGAACGAGATCCAGTTGGCGAAGGGGGCGGTGGCGAGCGGGGTGGAGCTGCTCCTCCGGGCGGCGGAGCTGAAGGCCGACGCAATCGATCGGGTCGTGGTGGCCGGCGCGTTCGGCACGCACCTCGACCTCGAGAGCGCGGTGCGGGTCGGGCTCCTCCCCGATCTCCCGCGAGAGCGCTTCCAGCAGGTCGGCAACGCCGCCGGGACCGGAGCGCGGATGGCCCTCGTCTCGCTGGCCGAGCGGAGAACGGCGGAACGGCTCGCGGAGAGGATCGATTACCTGGAGCTCACGACGAGGCCGGACTTCTCGGGGGTGTTCGCGAGGGCGTTGAGGTTTACGGCCTCCGGCCGAGGTTGAGGTTGAGGTTGAGGTTGAGGCCGAGGTTCAGGTTCAGGAGCGGCTGCGCAGTCTTAGTCTTAACCTTAATCTTAACCTTAACCTAGGGCCAGGGCCCTATTGGGCCCGGCCCTCATGCACCGCCTGGATCCGGCGCAGGCCTCCCATGGCGTCGCTGGCCCAGTAGTCGGCTCCCACGTAGTGCGCGACCTGCTCGTCGACGAGGCCGCCGCCGATGATGACCGGCGTCCGGGCGACCTCCGGATCGCTGCTCTCCCGCAGGGCGGCTACGGTGGCCCTCATGGCGTCGTACGAGATCGTGAGGATCCCGGAGAGGCCGATGATCTCCGGCTTCGACGCCGCCGCCCGGAGCACGAACTCCTCCGGCGGGACGTCCACGCCCACATCCTCCACGGCGAAGCCGTTGCAGCGCAGCAGCATCCCGACCATGTTCTTCCCGATGTCGTGGATGTCGCCCCGCACCGTGCCGAGGAGGACGGAGCCCGCCCGCCCCGGAAGCGACCGCCCCTCCAGGGCAGGCTTCAGGAGCTCCGTGATCCGGCGCAGGATCTCGCCCGCCATGATGAGACCCGAGAGGTAGTACTGCCCCTGCTCGTAGCGGGTGCCCACCTCAACCATCCCCTCCTGGCACGCCTCCATGATGGCCACGGCGTCTTCCCCGGCCTGGAGCCTCTCGCTCGCGAGCTTTAAGGCGCCGTTCTCGTCCAGGTCCCGCAGCAGGGCCGCCAGGCGATCGTCCCGTTTCACGGCACTCATGCGCCGCCGCTCCCGTTCTTCAAGTCGGCCTCCAGCTCGCTCCACATCCCCACGGTGGCTCGGAACTTGATGCGGTCGCCGCGACAGATGAACCAGCCCCAGCTCCCGGGTCGGTCGTTGAAGTCGTAGAACTTGTGGGCGACGCGAAACGCCGCCTGTCCGGCCGTACCGGCCAGGAGCTTCGCCTCCTCGGCCGTGAGCGTCGTGGCCTCGATGGTGAGGACGCCCCCCTTGAAGTCGCTCTCGCCGGTGCCGGCGAAGAGTCCCCGGAGGGAGGTGACCTCCATCTCCGCCTCGACCGTGGGCCGGGTCGGGTCGTAGACGAGGTACTCCTGGTGGTAGAGGACGGGGTCCTGGTCCTTCAGCAGGAGGCGGCGGAGGTAGATCGTGCGGGTGCCCTCCGGGACGGAGAGCTTTCGCGCCGTGCGCTCGTCGGCCGGCAGCACGCTCGCCTGGAGCAGGCGCACGCTCGTCCGGCCCTGTTCCTCGAGCAGTGCGGTGAGCTCTTGGAGCCCGAAGATCCCCGTGCCGAGCCCCAGCGGCTTGACGAAGGTGCCCTTGCCCTGGGACGTGACGACGATCTGCTGGTCGAGGAGCACGTTGATCGCCCGCCGGACCGTCATCGGGCTGACCTCGTACTCACGGCAGAGCTGAGCCTCGGAGGGAAGGCGGCTGCCCGGACGGTACTCCCCGGCGGCGATCTGCCGGCGCAGGATGTTGACGAGCTGGGCGTACGCCGGCTCGTAGGACTCCCGGTCGATCGCGATCCGTCCGCGCTGGGATTGGCGCATCGGTACCCTCGAATCTCTCCCACGGCCGGGCGGCTCGGCTGCGAGCTCCCTTGACAGCGGCCAGATATTAGCGCTCCTGTCGAAGCACTGACAACAGCGGAAATCCCCGGGGGTCCGGGGACTTGCCCGGCGTTCTCGGGCCGGCGGCGCAGCCGCGACGGCTGGACACAATGATAGGAACGGTGTTTAATTCACCCTTGACCAAGTTCCCTAGGTAACTTTATAACCGTTTCGGGGATGGGGAAGCCGTTGACGATGCCCCAGGGAAAGGAGAGGCGATGTCGAGCGAACTGAAGCAGGTGCTGGCGGATCTGAACGAGGAAGAGGCACTCCGGCTGGTGAAGGACCAGCTCGCCCGCGGCACCGACGCCATGGCGATCCTCCGGGCGTGCCAGGAGGGGATGGCGCTCGTCGGCGAGCGGTTCGAGAAGGGCGACTACTTCATCTCGGACCTCATGATGGCGGGCGAGATCCTAAAGCAGGCGAGCGACATCCTGAAGCCTTCGCTCAAGGGCGCGGCCGGGCCCACCGGCGGAAAAGTCGTCCTCGGGACGGTAAAGGGCGATATCCACGACATCGGAAAGGACCTCGTGGCGGGCCTCCTGGAGGCCTCGAACTTCGCGGTGACCGACCTCGGCGTCGACGTTCCGCCGGAGAAGTTCGTGGAGGCACTGAACGAGACGGGAGCGACCGTGCTCGGCCTCTCCGGGCTCCTCACCATGGCCTTCGACGCGATGCGCGAGACGGTGGCAGCGGTCGAAGCGGCCGGCCTCCGGTCCAAGGTCAAGGTCATGATCGGCGGCGGACCGGTGGACGAGAAGGTCTGCAGCTACGCCAACGCCGACGCCTGGGGCGCCGACGCCCAGGCCGCCGTCACCCTGTGCAAGCAGTGGATCGGAGGGTAAGAGACCGCGCGGCCCGAGGCCTTCTCCGGAGTCGGACCCGTCAGACCCGTCCGACCCGTCAGAGGCAGTCGTAGGGTGGGCTCCGCCCACCACCCAGCAGCACGGTCCGAGTCGTAGGGTGGGCTCCGCCCACCACCCAGCAGCACGGCCCGAGTCGTAGGGTGGGCGAAAGCGCCGGTCAAAACCGGCGAGGTGTAGCGAATGAAAGAGTCGTACGGTGAAGGCGTAGCGAGCCACACCGACCCCGAGTCATGCGTCGGCTTCCCGAGAGGTGGCGGCGAAGCGTTGACAGGGGCA
>JACRCS010000121.1 GCA_016218905.1 Deltaproteobacteria bacterium | reverse complement strand
GGGAATAGAGCGCATGGACTCGGGAAGTCGGCGGGTCGACCCGAACGGCCGCCAGGCGAGCGTCATCGCGGCCACGCCGCGGGACATCGGCTTCCTCGCGAAGGCGATCGACGCCGCGGGTCTCGGAATCATCGCCCTGGAGAAAGACTCGGGTCGCGTCGCCTACCTCAACCCCGCGGGCGCCGGGATGCTCCGCGCCCTGTCGGATTCCTCGGGAGCGGACGCGCTGATGGCCTTCGCGCAGGTCCTGCTCGCCCAGGCAAGTCCGGCCGGCGCCGGCTCGGGAGAGGCGGTCAGCTCCCTGACGTTCGGGGAACGGGTCATCGGGTACACCCTCTACCCGGCGCACGACGAGCTGTGGGCGTTCTTCCGCGACGTCACGGAGAAGGAGCGGCTGAGCAGCCTCGCCGAGTCTCTTCAGCTGTCCGACGCCTTGCTCGGCGTCTTCACGGCGCTCCGTCACGACGTCGGCAACTCCGTGAACGCGGCAAAGACCTCCCTCCACGTTCTCCGCCAGGGACTCGGCCGGCACGACGAAACGGCCGTCAGGCGGTACGTCGATCGGGCGCTCGAGGCTCTCGCGGGCGTCGAAACCGTTCTCGGCACCCTGAGAGACTACGGGTTCGCGTCGAGGCCCAGGCTTCGTCCGGTCCCGATCGGCGAAGTCGTGGAGTGTGCCGTGCTCGAGTGCGGTAGCGCCCTCGCCGGGCGAGGGGCGGTCCTCGACGTGGAGGTTCAGGAGGGGGCGGTGCAGGTCCTGGCGGACCCGGCGTCGCTCGAGGCGGCGCTCTGCGCTCTCGTGAGCCGCGCCGAACTGTGCGGCCGAGCCGGGGGGAACCCCCGAATCCTCGTCCTCGTGGAGCCCCGGCGGGACACGGTGGTCGTCCGAATCTCGCCCCGTGGAGACCGCGAGGCGCTTCCCGTCCGGCCCTCGGACGACGACAACCTTCGCCTTCTCGTCGTTCGCCGGCTCGTCGCGCAGATGGAGGCGAGCCTGGAGCTTCAGGGGTGCGATTCCGTCGTCACGCTTCGGCGGGTAAGGGGACCCGGATGACGCGACCCTCGCGCCGGCTCCTCGTCGTGGATGACGACACGCTGTTCGGCGACGTCCTGCGGGAGGACCTTTCCTCGGACGAGCTCGAGGTCCTCCTGGCGCCGACGTGCGCCGAGGCGCTCCGGCTCTGCCGGGAGTTTCCCGTCGACGTGGTCCTCCTCGACCAGAGGCTCCCGGACGGACAGGGCGCCGCGATCTGCCCGGCAATCCTCGAGACGAACGAGCGGGTCAAGATCGTTTTCGCCACGGCGCACCCTTCGTTCGAGAATGCGCTGGAGGCGGTCCGGGCCGGGGCCGTCGACTACGTCTCGAAGCCCTGCGATCTGGAGCAGATCCGGATGGTCGTCGCCCGTTGCCTCCGGTTCCACGAGCTGGAACGTGTGGAACGGCGCGACACGCGTCGTCGCGAGCTGGAGGCCCGGGACGCGGCACTCGTCGGGGAGACGGGCGGTCTCGCCGAGGTGGCACGGCTCGTCGAGCTCGCGGCCGGCTCCGACGTTCCCGTCCTCCTGACGGGAGAGACCGGCACGGGGAAGACCCTCGTCGCCCGCGCCATCCACTTCCGCAGCGCGAGACGGCACGGCGAGTTCGTCTCCGTCAACTGTGCCGCGCTGCCGGAGAGCCTCATCGAAGCCGAGCTGTTCGGACACGACAGGGGAGCTTTCACGGGGGAGTCGGCCGCCCGGGAGGGGCTCTTCGAGATCGCGGAAGGGGGAACTCTTTTCCTGGACGAGATCGGGGACATGCCTCACGCGCTTCAAGGGAGGCTCCTGACGGTCCTGGAGGACCGGCAGGTTCGCCGGATCGGCGGTCGCAGCTCGCGCAAGGTCGACTTCCGGCTGATGGCGGCCACGAACGTCGACGTCGCGAAGGCCGTGGCCGAGCACCGCCTCCGGGAGTATCTCTACTACCGGCTCGACGTCCTCCGGATCGACGTCCCGCCGCTCCGGAGGCGGAAAGAGGACCTTCCGGATCTGGCGAAGCACTTCCTCTCCGGCACACGCGCGGCGTTAGGTGCCCCCCCCCTGGACGGGGACGAGATTGCGCGGCTCCGGGCGTACGACTGGCCCGGGAATCTCAGAGAGCTCCGAAACGTGCTCGAACGCGCGGCTCTCGTGAGGCGGGCGGGAGATCCCCTGCGTCCCACCGCGTTTCTGTCCGGTGTGGCGGCTGCGGCTGCGGAGACCGTCCCGGTCCGGGGGGCTGTCCTTCCGCTCGCGGAGACGGAAGCCCGTGCGATCCGGCTGGCCGTCTCCGACTGCGGTGGGAACCTGACCCGTGCGGCCCGGCTCCTCGGCGTTTCCGTTTCGACGCTCCGCCGGAAGCTCACTCCCGAGGAGCGACGGGCCACCCGCGCAGACTGAGCGGGCGGCTCTTTTCGAGCGCTCGTTCTGGAGGGCCCCTTCTCGGGGCGCTTCCGGGATCAGGCCGGAAGCCCCTGATTCAGGGCCTTCCGGCGCATCTCTTCGCGGGCTCCCGCTCTGGCAGCGCTCTTGCGATCGTGTGGAGTGATGACCACGAACCCGCAACGAACGGTCCTCATCGTGGACGACGAGACGCTCTTCACGCAGAGTCTCGCCGAAGGGCTGCTCGCGCTCGAGTGGGGTCTTGGCGTCCGGACGGCCGCCAACGGCCTCGAGGCCGTCGCCATCCTGGAGCAGGGCCACGTGGACCTCGTGGTCACCGACCTGAAGATGCCGGAAATGGACGGGTTCGAGCTCCTGGCCTGGATGAGCCGGGAGGCGCCGACCGTTCCCGTGATCGTGATGACGGCGTTCGGGACGCCGGAGATCGCGCAGCGGCTCCGGTTCTTCGGTCTCGAGGGGTTCGTCGAAAAGCCGGTGGACTTCGGGACCCTCTCGGAACGTATTTCGGCGGGTCTCGACGACGCGGCACGGGGATACGTCACCGGCATTCCGCTCTCGACGTTCCTCCAGGTCCTCGAGATCGAAAGGACATCGTGCACGTTG
>JACRCS010000027.1 GCA_016218905.1 Deltaproteobacteria bacterium | reverse complement strand
GGCCAACACACGGAACGGTCTCGAGCCGGCCGCTTCGCAGGTTGAGGACGTCGGCAAACCGTTGCGAGTACTTGGCGATCGGTCCGGCCTCGACCTCGGGCCGCAGGAGCGGGTGACTGAGGGGGACCATCCGGGGGTAGTCGGCGGCAACCCGGTCGACGGCGCGGGTGCCAAGCCCGCACACGAGGCGAACCAGCCCGTCCTCCTTGCGGATTCGCGGCGTCCAGCGGTGCGCGTTGTGCGAGTAGCCCACGCCCGAGACAAACGGAAAGAAGTAGTCTCCGAAACGACGCCCCACGACCTTCTGGACCAGGACGGCCATCCTTTCGTCGAAGTCGAGCAGTTTGTGGTCGCGCCGGTACAGGATGGGGGCCGGCGCGTAGGTGCTCATGTGGACCCGGTTGAGCCCCCAGATGAACTCCCGGAGCCGGTGCTCGAGATCTCCCTGGTTGACGAGGAACACCGAGTCGTACTTGCCGGAGAACGCGAACCCGAAGTTGTCCTCGAGCAGGGTGGAGGAGCGCAGAATGAGAGGATGCTCCCCCACGCGGGAGAGAAACTGGCGGAAGTCTTCAACGACGTCTGCAGGGAACGTGGCCTCCCGGAACACGCGCTCGATCTGGCGGTAGTCGTCCTCGATCTCCTCCCGCGTCTTGTACTTGTGGCTGTATAAACGGTCGAGACCGTTGTGGTCGACGAAGTCCGAGAAGATCCCGCTGTTGAAGTAGTACGACTCGGGCACGCGGACCACCTGCTCGAGCTCCGGGTCGCGGTCCCCGAACCGGGGGAGCACGATCTTGGACGCCAGGAACATACCGGCCGCTTTTCCGCCGATCTTCCCGGGGCGGCGACGGTCCCAGTAGCTGGCGTCCAGGAGCTCGTCGACGTCGCGGATCGTGACGTGCTCTTTGGCGATGCCGACGAACGGGAGTTGGCCGGAGATGAAGTGGCTGATCAGCGCCACGCGGGCCCCCATCACCTGGGTGGGCGACAGGATCATGTCGCCCTGGGGGATGCTGCAGAACTCCTTGAGCGCCTGCTTGATCCGGGCGGAGGTCACCCCTTCGGTGTTGACGATGCGGTTGAGCTTGCGGAAGCTCTCCTTCTTCCGCGCGAAGTTGATGTGGTCCTCGATCTCGGAGTCCGAGAAACTCTGGGCGAAGTGAAGGTCGGTGACCGCGTCTAGATACTCCTTCGCGAGCGCTGGGTCTTCTCCCGCGCCGTCCCGGGCGACCGCGTCCCTCGCCTCGGCGTCCAGCGCCTCCTCGGTCACGATCCGCCGCTCGGCGAGCGCCGCCCGAAAGATCCGCCTCATCTCCTCGACGAGGGACGGGTAGCGCATCATCCGCTGAAAGAGCCGGTAGGTGCGCAGCAGGCGCGCCGACGGCGACTCTTCCAGCGGAAGGGAGCGCCGGGAGTCCGTCACGGGATCTTCCGAGGTTCCTGAGCGCATCCGAAGCGGCAGGTCACGAAGGCGTTCTCGGTCACACCCAGCCGCGCAGCTTGCACGCCTCGGCGACCCGGGCCACCGACACGACGTAGGCGGCTTGGCGCATGTTGAGCTTCGACTTGACATACATCTCGTGGACCTTCTCGAAGGCGTGGGTCATCTTCTGGTTGAGCCTCCCGTGCACCTCCGCGAGGGGCCAGTAAAAGTTGTAGGTGTTCTGCACCTGTTCGAAGTAGGAGACGGTGACCCCTCCCGCGTTGGCCAGGAAGTCGGGGAGCACCACGATACCCCGATCGCGCAGAATATCGTCGGCCTCGGGCGTCGTCGGACCGTTTGCGAGCTCGCAGCTGATCCTGCATCGGAGCTTTCCGGCGTTCTCCTTGGTGATGGAGTTCTCCAGAGCGGAGGGGAAGAGGACCGTCGCCTCTACCTCGAGCACGTCTTCCGGCCTCACGTCGTCGGCGCCCGGGAACCCCCTCACCGCGCCGGTCTTCTGCTTGTGGGCCACCAGGGCCTTAACGTCGAGTCCCCTGGAATTATACACGCCGCTAGTCGAATCGCAGGCCGCCACGAGGCGCAGGCCCAGGATCTCCTCCCCGAGGGCCGCGGCATACTGCCCGGCGTTCCCAAAACCCTGGATGGCCATGGTGGCCCCGGCCAGGTCGACGCCGTTGGCCTTTGCCGCTTCCCGCGTCACATAGATTCCGCCTCGGGCCGTGGCATCACCCCGCCCCTCCGACCCGCCGATCGGCAGGGGTTTCCCGGTGATGACGCCGGGATGGCTTTCTCCGACGATGGTTTCGTACTCGTCCATCATCCAGGCCATGATTTGCGGGGTCGTGTAGACATCGGGCGCCGGGACATCCTTGTGGACGCCGAGGTCGCGTGCGAGCGCCCGGATGTAGGCGCGCGCCAACCGCTCCTTTTCCCCCTCCGAAAGCTCCTTCGGGTTGCAGACGATGCCGCCCTTTCCCCCTCCGAGGGGGATGTCGACGACCGCGGTCTTCCACGTCATCCAGGCGGCCAGGGCGCGCACCGTGTCGACCGTTTCGTCAGGGTGCCAACGCAGCCCGCCCTTCGCCGGGCCCCTCGCCCAGTTGTACTGGATCCGATACGCGTGGAAGACCCGCGAGGTCCCATCATCCATCTTGACCGGCAGCGTGATCTTCATCTCGCGCTGCGGCCAGCGGAGGAACTCGTGGGTTCCCGCGTCCAGGCCAAGAGTCTGGGCCGCTTGGTCGAGTTGGTCCTGGGCCATCGTGAAGGGGTTGAATTTCTCGATCATGGCTGTCTCCTTGGTGGGCCGTGACGGCCGGGGCAACGCCGCTCATTTTCCTTTTATACAAAATTCTTGCACCCGATGCAACTACATTGACGAGGGTCTCGTCACCATCCGATGGAGGCTTGGCGGGCCGCTTCGCTCCGGCCGACGATCCCCCGTCGACCTGATTCTTGGGAAGCTCAGTCGTCTCGCAAAGATTAGTCTGAAGATCAGCCAACCCTCGGTCTCCATGCAGGTGTTGAGCGGGCGTCGTCCGTCGCAACCGGCCCGCCGAGCCCTCCGGACGGGCGACTTTGACTGGGGCCTGCTGCGTGGGCGAAGGCCCGGCACCCTGCGCTGGGCGCCGGATTGGGAGATGATGGGCGTTGCTGCCGATCCCCCCTCTCGAGAGCCCCCGATCAGGCAGGTCCTGATCTTTCGCCACACCCCGGACGGCGGGCCCGGATATCTCGCACGAGTTCTCGACCGGGAGGCCGTGCCCTGGACATGGTGGAGGAGTGGGCGCAGGGCCTTTGCGCGGAGGAACACCCCCCTCGGGGACCGGTTCAGTCCCGGGACAGCATGCTCGCCGACTTGCGGCCCCGCGCCGAGCGATTTCACCGGGCCCCTTCACGCACGAACGCCCGCCGGAAGAGCCCCTCCGGCGGGCGTTCGTGGAGTCGTACGCGGGCGGACTGCGTCAGAAGTAGTCGCGCGCCCCGCGACCCGAAGCCAGAGGAATGCCGAGGGCGTCCTGGGTAGCCAGGGTGATGGTGCGCATGTCCTCCGGTTCCAGGTTGTGGACGTTCGTCTTGCCGGTGCAGCGGGCAATGATCGCGGTCTCCTGGACCGTTCCCTTGATCCAGTTGGTGCTCGCCTTCGCCAACTCGTCGGCGCTCGCGTCGGCCGGGAAGGCGATGGCGCCGTTCTCGATGGCCCCGCCGAGGGCCAGGGCCATCGAGACGCCGAAGACCCCGGCGTTGGCGTTCATGGCGAGGACCTTCGCCACGTCGGTGCCCGTGCGCATGCCGCCGAAGTAGAGGAGCGCGATGTCCTCCTCCCGGTTCAG
This sequence comes from Deltaproteobacteria bacterium, assembly GCA_016218905.1. The sequence goes on along the minus strand of JACRCS010000027.1, from coordinate 9,225 downwards.
CTCCCGGAGGATCTTGATGGCGTCCCGCAAGACCGTCAGATCCGGCGCCCCTTCGAGCTCCACCCAGGGCTTCTGGACGCCGCTCGAGCCGTCGAGGAGGAGGAAGTCGAAACCGTTCTCCAGGGCGAAGGGGATCGCCTTGGGCAGAGCGGCCGCGGCCACCGCCAGGCCGGCCAGTTGCCCCTTCTTGAGGCCGGTGGGCTTGACGGCCTGAAACTTCGCCCCGACCCGGTACACAACCCCCGCCGCTTTCGGGTCCGGCTTGTCCCTCCCCGTCAGGAGTTGGAGCCACGGCACCTTGCCGCCGAGTGGCGATGCGCCGATATAGCCGCACCCGCTCCCCTCGGCCCCTCGCGCGAGCCCGTCGCGCACCGCCTCGGGTGCGTCGTCGAAGCCCGCGAAGAGGTACGGCAACCCCAGGGTGAGGCCCGCGATCTTCGTCTCGGTGGAGCAGGCCTCCCGATAGGGGTCGATGACGAGGCGCGTCAGGCCCGCGGCCAGGAACACCACGTCGTCCAGGTGGGCGCCACGCTCGGCAGGGAAGGGGTTGTCCCGCGGCCGAAGCCGAGCGCGAAGGATGTCGCGCTGCTTCTCCACATCGCCAGAGTGGGTGCGCGCCATCCGGTGCATCAGGTCTCGGTTCCTGCGGGTGTAATCGGCCGAGCCCGTCTCGGCGTCGCAGCGCAGACAGCGGGCCGCTTGGCGCCCAGCGGTCTCGAGGTCGTACGTGAGGTCGCACTGGGCGAAGAGCGACGGGTCGTCGCCGATCCCGCAGAAGACCGGCTCCTCGCGGTTGAACTTCTCCCACCGGGGGTCCTGGGCCACCGGCACCCGGCAGGTGCGAAACGGCGTGCGGTACGCCTGGGGCTTCTTTTCCCCTTCCAGGTGCGCGCGGATGTAGTGGCCCGCGCGATGGCCGTGCTGCATGGCGGTCACGATCGCCGAGGGCCCGAACGCCCCGTCGCCGGCCGCAAAGACCTTCGGGTCCTCGGTGCGCATGGTGTCGAAGTCCGCACGAACGTAACCCCGCTGAAGGAGGCCCGCCTTCTCAAGGTCGCCGCTGTCGGCCGAGAGGCCGATGGAGAGGAGGATCGCATCACAGTCGACCTTGATCGTCGTATTGGGGTCGTACGTAGGATGGAAGCGGCCGGCCTCGTCGAAGACCGAGACGCATCGCATGAATTCGATTCCCTTCACTTTCTTCCCATCGTGGTGGATCCGCTTGGGGCCCCATCCCGGGTTCAACTGGATCCCCTCGGCCTCGGCCTCCAGAATCTCGTGCTGCCAGGCGGGCATCTGCGCCCGGGTCTCGAGACAGTAGAGCTCCACGCTCTTGGGGCCGACGCGCCTCGCGGTCCGCGCCACATCCATGGCCACGTTGCCGCCCCCGATTACGACCACCTTGCCCTTGAGCTTGGTCTTCGCGCCGTCGTTGATGTCGGTGAGGAAGCGGATCCCGTGGAGCCCCTGGATCCCCTCGTCCTCTCCGGGCACGTTGAGCTTGCGGTCTTTCCAGAGGCCCACCGCCAGGAGGATGGCGTCGTGACGTTTCTTGAGCTCCGCCAGGCTGACGTCCTTCCCGAGTTCACAACCCGCGTGGACCTGGATCCCCGGGCAGTGCTCCAGGAGCCGGCCGATGTCCTGGTCCAAGAGCCCAGCGGGGAGGCGGAAGGGGGGGATCCCGCCGGCCATCATGCCGCCCAGCCGAGGTCTCTTCTCGTAGACGTGGACGGCGTAGCCCGCCTCGGCCAGATCCTGGGCGGCGGTCAGCCCAGCGGGTCCTCCGCCCACGATCCCGACGGTCTTCTTCTTCGTGACCTTGACCGGCGGCCGCCGGAACGCCTTGCCGACGGTCTCGCACACGTAGCGTTTCAGGGCCCGGATGCCGACCGCCCCATCGCTCTCGGCTCGCCGGCAGTCCACCTCGCAGGGCTTGGAGCAAACGCGCCCGCACACCGTGGCGAAGGGATTGTTCTGGCTGATGACGTCGAAGGCCGCCTCGTACCGGCCATCCCAGAGGAGACCAACGTAGGAGGGGACGTCGGTCCCCACGGGGCACGTCTGCTGGCAGGGCGCCGGGGCGTAGTCCGGGTCCTGGTACTCGTTCTGGATCTCGACGGCCACGAGGCCGGGGGTGATGAGCTCGCTCATTGCACAGGCTCCTTCGTCCTGGTTAATACCAGCGGCGGTACTCGTCGCGCATCGTCGGTTCGTAGGGAAGGCGCGTGAGCGCCGCGGCTTCGGGCGTGAGGGCCACCAGGTCGTCGCGTGTCACTTGCCGCACGTCCGTGTAGCCCAGGGCGTGAACGATCGATGCCATCTGCCAGCGCACCGACTCGAGGAAGGTGTGCATCTGCTGGGCCCGCTTCACGATGTCGAACCGGCGCGTGTGCTCCGGGTCCTGGCTCGTGGAGCCGATGACGCAGTTGCCGACGCTGCACTGCATGCAGGTGATACAACCGCCCGCGATCAGCATCGCGGTGCCGAAGGCCACGGCCGTGGCCCCGAGAGCCACCGCCTTCAGCGCCTCGACCCCGTCCTTGATGCCACCCATGAGGACGATCGGGAGTTGCCCCGCCGCGTCGATCTCCTCCAGACCCTGCAAGGCCTCCTCGAGGCCGGCGATCGTCGGGATGCCGACGTACTCGAGCACCTCGTTGCCTGCGGCGCCGGTGCCCCCCTGGAGCCCGTCGAGCTCGATGAAGTCCAGCCCGTCTTTCAGGGCGATCTTGATGTCGTCGCGGATGCGGCCAGCGCCCAGCTTGATCGAGATGGGCACGCGGCCCCCCGTGGCCTCCCGGAACTCCTCCACCTTCATGATCAGGTCGTCGCCGCCCAGGATGTCGGGGTGGCGCGACGGAGACCGCAGGTCCATCCCGGCCGGAATGCCGCGGATCGCCGCAATCTCGGGCGTGAGCTTCTCGGCCATGAGCTGCCCCCCGAGACCCGGCTTGGCGCCCTGGGAGATGTAGATCTCCACCCCGTCGGCCCGCTTCATGTCGTGGACGTTCCAGCCGAGCCGGCCGGCCAGGCACTGGGCGATCATCTGGCGGGCTTCGGCCCGGTCGGCCGAGAGCATTCCGCCCTCCCCCGAGTTCTCCGAGATCCCCGACAGCCTCGAGGCAATGCCCAACGCCGTCTTCATCTCGCCGGAGAGGGCGCCGAAGCTCATGGGCGCGATCATCACGGGCATCGAGAGGTCCAGGGGTTTGCCCCCGTGCCGGTCGCCGAGGAAGGTCCGCAGGTTGACTTTCTTCACGACATCCGGGTCGGAGCCTGCGCCAGAGAGATCCTTTTTAAACCCAATGTCCTGAAAGTGCGGCAGATGGCGGGAGGCTCCGTAGCCTCGGATCCGGTAGCGGCCGATGACCGACTTGACCCGGATATCCTCCTGGATCTTCGGGTTCCAGTAGTCCTGTGCCCCGCCCGAGAAGGTGTGGTAGGGTAGGTTTCGGATCCGAGGCTCGGAGGTCCCGTACTTGAGCTGCTTGCCCGCGCACACGATCTTCTTGAACTTCCCCTTGAACCTCAGGTTGTACCGGTCCAGGAACTCCATCACGCTGTCGACGTCCTGAGAGGTGGGCTCGACCAGGACCGCATCGTTGCCCAGCGACTCCACCTCGCCGCCCACGAAGATCTCCCCGCCGGCCATGTCCTCGCCGACCCGAGGGCCCGAGTTGCCGAGGATGATGAACCGGCCGCCGTACATCATGTAGCCGGCCATGAAGTTCGCGCTGCCGGCGCAGCAGAGCGTCCCCTTCTTCATCACCTGGCCGGAGCGGGAACCGATGTTGCCGTGAACGACGATCTCCCCGCCCCGCAGCCCCTCGCCGGCGATGGCGCCGGCATTGCCGTGGACCACGATGGAGCCCTGGAACATGTTATCGCCCACGCCCCAGCTCGCGTTGCCCTCGATCTCGAAGTGGGGTCCGTCGCTCAGGCCGCCGCAGTAGTACCCGGCCGAGCCGCGGACCCACACCTTGATGGGGCTCACGAGCCCCACACCGATGTAGTGGCGGGCATCCGGGTTCAGCACCTCCACGTTCTGATGCGTGGAGCCGTACCCCCGGATCATCTCGTTCGCGACGCGGATTTGAGTCTTTGCCAGATCGATCGTTACCATGTGTCTCCTACCCTTCCGTCCCGCTGCGGCCGGCGGCCGGCCCTTGGAGCGACCAGAGTCCGTACGTCAGAGGAGCCGGCTCCCAGGTCTTGAGGGATCTCCCGGGGAAGAGCCGATTCAGCGCCACTTCCTCCGAGGCCACGGCTACCATCCACTCGTCCTCGTAGATCACGAAGGGCTTCGCGGCCAGCTTGTCCTTGGCGTACCCGATGGAGTCCCTGGTCGCCACGAGGTACGTGTACGTTCCGTCCAAGTCGTCCAGGGAGCCCCGCAAAGCCTCCTCTAGCGTCGCGCCGCGATCCATGCGGTACGCCAGGTACACCGAGATGAGCTCGGTGTCGTTCTCGGTGTGGAAGCGCATTCCCTGGCGCTCGAGCCGGCGGCGCATGATCCAGTAGTTCGTGACCTGCCCGTTGTGGACCACGCAGACGTCCGCGAAGCCGGTGGCCCAGAAGGGATGCGTCGTTTCCGGGTGCACCCCGGTCTCGGTGGCCAGGCGCGTGTGGCCGATGGCGTGGGTCCCGTCGAACTCCTCGGTTCGGTAGAGGTAGCCCAGAGGGTGCGGCTGCCCGACGTCCTTCACGATGTCGAGGCTCGTCCCGAGCGACACGAGCCGCGCTGCGTCTTCGATCGCCCGCGCGAACGTCTTGACGTCGCCTCTGTACGTCACCACCACGCCAAAGGTGATGCCGAGGGTCTCCTCCTCCAGGATCTTGGCCTTGTGTTTCGCCAGGGCCTCCTTGATCCGGGCAATGTCCTTCTCCGCCTCGGCCTTTTCTGGGCTCACGAAGAACCGCAGCCGCAGCGCGTTCGTCAGGGGCTCGCGGTACATGGCCCAGCCGTCCGAGTCGGGACCCCGGTGCAGCAGGCAGTGCATCATCTCCGTGAGCGCCTCACCGGTGGTCATGCCCAGATCGGGGTGCTTTCCATTCTTGAACAGGATCCCTGAGATGCCGCACATGCTGACCTCCTCGCTGATTCTCCCGGGAACCGGGGCGCGCCGGCCCGGGGCCTGAGCTCCGGTCGTCACTATTGCACGAGCCGCCCGGGCGCGTCAATACCAGGTGCAAATTTTTTGCATTGGAGGAAACGAGGCGCTAGGCTGGGCTACGCGTCTTCGGAGCGCGAATACACGATGATGGAGAGGAAGCGGCTCGGCAGCTGCCGCAGCTCGTCGGGGCCGTGAGACGCGTCCGCGTCGAAGAACAGCGAGTCTCCCGGCGTCAGGACGTAGGTCTTGTCCCCGTGTCGGTAGCCCACCTCGCCCTGGAGCATGTAGATGAACTCCACACCGGCGTGCTGGAACACCGGGAACACGTCAGACTGCTCGGTCAGCGTGATGAGATAGGGCTCCACCGCGATGGACTTCCCCACGGTGTGGCCCAGCAGCTGGTACTGGTGCCCGGCCCGCGTGCCCCGGCGCTCGATCTTGAGCCCTTCGCCGGCGCGGACGAAGGTGGCGTCGCGCTCCTCTTCGTACTTACGGAAGAAGGCGGTCACGGGTACCTGAAGCGCCGTGGAGAGGGCCTGGAGGGTGGAAAGGGAGGGGGAAGCGAGGCCGTTTTCGATCTTCGAGAGCATCCCGGCCGAGACGCCGGCAACCTTCGCGAGCTCGACGACGGTCATGTCGAGCTTCTTTCGAAACGCCCGTACCTCGCGGCCGATGGCGACCTCGAGGCGGTTCTCGCTGTCTGCGGGGACGTGCGCCTCCTGAAACTCGGGCGTCTGCTCTTCCGACATGGAGAGGTCCTCCCCGGTTCAAGGAGACGAGTGCTCGGGTCCTTGTAGCAGACGGGCGCTCATCCGGTCAACCGGCGCTTGGCCACCGACCCGGACGTCGCCGTGCCGCGCGATCACTCCGGAGAGGACGGCCCCAATTCCATGGAGCGTACGAAGATCTCCTGGAAGTCTGCCCGCAGGCTCAGCTCCACGACGCGGATCCGCTCCGCCAGCACTGCGGCGCGCCGGCGGTAGGCCGTGCTGAAGAGCGCGAGGCGCGCCCCGTCTCCGGCGGCGTTGCCGACCGCCTCGATGCGGTCGACGCCCATCGGCGGCAGCACGCCGATGCGGAGCAGATCCCCCGGATCGAGGTAGTTGCCGAAGGTCCCCGCTAGGTAGAGCCGGTCCAGACGCTCCGCCCCGGCCTCGCGGCACAGAATGTCGATGCCCGCGCGCAGGGCGGCCTTCCCGAGTTGGACCGCCCGCACGTCCCACTGGCCGAGGACGACGTCGCGCCCTGTGTGGCTCTCGGACGCGGGCGCCAGGACGAACTCCGCCGCACCTCCCACCGGGTCGATCCGCAGCCCCCGGTGCTCCGCGTCGGTGTCGAAGGCGCCGTCGGAGCGCAGGACTCCGGAACCGACCAGCGCCGAGACGGCCGAGATCACCCCCGATCCGCAAAGCCCGGCAGGGCGGCTCCCGCGCCCAGGGCCCTGGATCACGTCGAGCTCGACCGCCCCGTCGGCCGTGACCCGCACCTTCTCAATGGCACCCGGCGCCGCGCGCATCCCCGAGCGGATGTGAGCGCCCTCGAAGACCGGGCCGGTGGCGCAGGAGGTCGCGGTCAGGACTCCGTCCCGGGAGAGCACGAGCTCGCCGTTGGTCCCCACGTCGACCAGGAGGTTCGTCCCCCGGAAGAAGGCCGGCGGACGGGTGAGGAGCGCGGCGAGGGTGTCGGCGCCGATGAAGCCGGAGAGCATGGGCAGCAGGTGCACCCGCGCCCGGGGAAACACCGCGAGGCCCAGGCTCTCGGCAGACACCTCCCCGCCCTGGCGGCAGAGTGGAAGATAGGGTGCCCGGCCCAGGGAGACGGGGCTCATGCCCAGCAGCAGGTGCTGCATGATCGGGTTGCCCACCGCCACCACGTCGAGGAGGTCGTCGGCTTCCACTCCGGCCTCCGCGGCGGCGTCCGCCACCAGGGCGTTGACCGCCCCCACGAGCAGCTCCTGGAGCTCGCGGAGCTTGGCGGGGTCCCGCTGCACGGCCGCCACGCGAGAGATCACGTCTTCGCCGTAGGCCGCCTGAGGGTTCGCGACCGAGCGCACGGCCACGATCTTGTCCGCGACGAGGTCACAGAGGAAGCACACGAGCGAGGTCGTTCCCAGGTCCAGGGCGATGCCGAAGAGCCCCTGGCGCCGGCCGGGCCGGACCTGGAGGACATCGCGCCCCTGGAAGAGGGCTGCGGTCACCGCGCGGACCCCCTCGGCGTCCGCGCGTCGGGAGAGCTCGGCCAGCACATCGAGCGGCACGGGCCGGCACCTCGGAGCTGCCGCGGCGAGGGCGTGGCCCAACTGGTCTCCCAGGGTCTCCCCGGCTCCGGGACCAAGGTCCACGGTAACTCGCGACACCGCAGGCCGGATCCGGATCCGGTGCCGGGTGAAAGGCTTTCGGGGCGGGCTCGAGGAAACCTGACTCTCCCGGGGCACGGTGACGGTCAAGTCTCCGTGGACCCGCGCCAGGCACGCGAGCCGGTACGCCCGGGTTCCCGACCCCCCGGGCGCACCTGCCGGAAGGAGGCGCACCTCGTCCGCCGTCGGCACCGAGAGGGCGGTCGACGGCGGGTTCGAGGCTTCTACCTCGACCCGGCAGTTGCCGCACTTCCCGCGGCCCCCACAATCTGCGACGAGGCCGACTCCGGCCCGGCGGGCGACGTCCAGGAGTCGCTCGCCGGGGCCGGCCTCGACCGTCACGGAGCCGGGGTGGAAGGTCACCCGGCTCACGGCCGCTCCCGCGTCTCCGCCGTCCGATGGAACCGCGGCTTCGCGATCGCCTTCCCCCGCAGGATCACCTCCACGATCATCTCGAGCCCCGAGGCGAGCCGCGCCTGCTTGCGCTCTTCCCGGATCGAGAGCTCCATCTCGTCGCCCCCCGCGCGCCTCACGTCGGCCTGGAGCTTTTCGGCGAGGAATGAGCGGCCGCGCTCTACGGCGTGGTCGAGCGTGTCGCCGGGGAGCTTCCCGTCGATGGTGAAGCACACGAACACGTTGCCCGCAGCCGGGCGGATGAGCACCTCGTGTTGGACCAGGATCGTACCGACGATGGCGCCCAGGGCGTTGGCCACCTCGGCGTGCTCCGGCACGACGGGCTCCGTACCGAGGCGTCGGGCCAGGGGGGGAACCAGGATTCCCGCAGGGGCCCCGATGCCGACCACCGGGTCCTCCAGCGCGACCGACCACCGCATCCGGCCGATGCTGCCCCGGCGAGCCGCATCGTCGCGCTCCCAGAAGGCGCTCGCCCAGATGCTCCGGCACGCCGGGCACTCCGCCTCCTGTGCCGCATAGGGCACCGGGGGACTCGCCAGGGCCTCGACGATCTCCACCGCCGCCTTGCGATTGAACGTCTCCTTCACCTCCTGGAGGAACGACTCCGTCTCCCTCCCCAACTGTCGGGAGAGGACCTCGGCCGCCGCGATGGACGCACGGCGCTCGCCGAGGCCGAGGAGCTCCCGGATGTGAAAGATGTCGGTCGGCGTAAACCCGGCCGGCCGCACGGCCCGCTTCGCTTCCAGGCGATTCAGCTCCTCGCGCACCGTGATCGGGTAAGTGTCCAGGGCCGCGGCAATTCCGAAGACGTTTCTTGGACCCTCCGCGAGGGTGGCGAGGATCTCCGCCTCCCGCGGCGACAGCTCCCCGGAGCTCACGGCGCCGTTACGGGTCCAGTAGGCCGTGGGGGTGAAACGAGTCTCTTTGACGTGGCGCGAGGCCAGCGCCTCGAGGTCCGAGACGAGCCCAGGGAAACGCACCGCGAGCAGACACAGGGGCTCCACCCGCTTGGGGCCGATGAAGATCTGCCCGCTCTGGTCCGTCCAGATGTGGCTGTCACCCCCCAGCCCGACCGGACGCACGTCCACGGCGCTCACGTGCGTCCGCCAGGGCCCCACCGTGACACCCTGCTCGTTGAGCCGCGGCCGGCCGGCCTTGAGCACCGCGATGTCGGAGGTCGTGCCGCCGATATCGATCACGACCGCCTGGGCGACTTTCTGTCCCATCAGAAAGCTCGCTCCCACTACGCTCGCGGCCGGGCCGGAGAGGATCGTCTCCACCGGCCGTTCGGCCACGACGTCCTCCCGCAGGAGGCTCCCGTCGCCCTTGACGACCATCAGG
>JACRCS010000115.1 GCA_016218905.1 Deltaproteobacteria bacterium | reverse complement strand
CTTTACGAGCTCGTAGGCGTCGTCAGGAGAGAGGAGCCCCGCCATATCTTTGATGCAGATGGAGTCGGCGCCCATCGAGGCGTAGACCTTCGCCTTGTTGACCCAGTACTCCTTCGTGAAGATCGCCCCGCCCATCTTCGACTCGGTGACGGTGTAGGAGAGCGCGGGCTGGAAGTGCTTTCCGCACTTCTTCACAGCCCGGGCGGTCCGCTCGATGTTGCGCTCATCGTTGAGCGCGTCGAAGATCCGAAAGATGTCGATGCCCGCCTCGCAGGCCTCTTCGACGAAGGCGTCCGCCACGTCGTCGGCGAAGTTGCGGTACGCGACGAGGTTCTGCCCGCGCAAGAGCATCGAAAACTTCACTTCCTTGGGGATGTACTGCCGCAGCTTCTTCGGCCGTTCCCAGGGGTCTTCTCCCAAGAACCGGTGCATCGTGTCGAAAGTCGCGCCGCCCCACACCTCCATCGCGTAGTACCCGACTTTGCCGACGGCTTCGGCGATCGGGATCATGTCCTCGTCCCGCATGCGCGTAGCGAAGAGGCTCTGATGCCCGTCGCGGAACGTGAGGTCGGTAATCTTCAGGGGTTTCCCGGAACCCTTGCTCATATCGAAACTCCTTGTTCCTCCCAGGTGAGCGGCCTAGCGGCCGAAGTCAAACGCTCCTCTTGCGAACCAGGCAGAGCACCGTCGCGAGGACCGCCACCGCCTCCTCCGGTGCCGGTTCCGAGACCGCGTGCACCTCCTCGGAATCCAGGAGAAGCGCGCCGAGAATGGCAGCCACCTTCTTGGCCGGTTCGGTAGATGTCGAAGCCATCGCTCCCCTTTCGAAAGCTGCACCGCAGACGGACGATCCGCGCCTTTCGGTGCGGAGAGCCCGATCTCGCGAGTTCAAGCAATGGGCGTGCCGCCGTCCGGAGATTCGACAAACGGGGAAAACTCAGGGGGCCGGAGACGATTCGCGGTGAAAAATGATCGAGGAACGACAAAATGTCGTTCGGGCCAGCCGGCGGAAGATGCGCCATGGCGGCCCTCGGCGCCACCCACGGAAGGGCGGAGCAGCAACTGCCGAGCGTCAGAGAAGCGTCGGGCGCACGAGCGGTCCCAGCGGACGGGCGGCGCCCGTCAGGGCCGGGTGGTCGAGGCCTTCAGTCGTCCCCCTTTCCATGGCCCCGCGCCTCCTTTCGGTGCGCGCGCCCTTGCCCCTCCCCGGCGCGGCTCCATTCTCCACGATGCGCCTTCCACTGTCCATACGGTATACGCTCGCCGTGAACATACACGGTTTTGTAGTGGCGGGGCAGACGCAGAAGAGGTCCGGGCACCGAACGGCGGGCCACGGGCGACCAAGGACCGGAGTGACTTCGGGCCCGCAACCACCTGCCCTCATGGCAGGTCCACCAGTATCCCCTCGTGAAGAAGAGGTCCAGCCCCACCTCGGGTACGAAGTAGATGGACGTATGGGGGATCAGCACCACGGACTCCGGAGCCGGCACCGCGGGGGCAATGGCGGCCGCCGGCGCAGGAGCAACCGGTCCGCCGGCGTGAGCGTTCACGCCGGGCCGAGCTACGCCGGAGAACGCGAAGAGCACCACGAGAGCGGCTGCCCGCCGGCCGGGCTGCTTGCCTTTCATGAGGACCTCCCGCTTGCGGAATCAGGCGACCCACGCGGGCCGCGCGCTTCACGCCGTCGAGGAGGAGGACCATTGCAGGGGATGTGCCGCCGGACGACCAGATCCGGGCCCTCAGAGGTAAGCTATCGATATTATTGCTTTTCACAGATCAGCGCGCGGCCGACTGCTATCGGCGCGAGGGCTCGGGGGCGTCTGGGGACCCCTGCTAGACGAGCGGCTTCGTCTGCTTCGGGAGACGTCGCGCGGGTCCGACCGGAAGCGGCGCCGTCCCCTTCCGCGTTCTGCGCGTTGCCCGCGGGCGACAGTAGATCAACCGTCCATCTCCTGAACGAGCTCCGTGAGCACGCCGCCCGAGGCCTTGGGGTGCACGAACGCCACCTTCGTGCGATGCGCCCCTTGTCGGGGCGTCTCGTCCACCATTCGGACGCCTGCGGCCCTGAGCCGCTCGATCTCGCCGGCCACGTCCGCGACTTCGTACGCCACGTGATGGATGCCCGGCCCGTTCTTTTCGAGGAACTTGGCGACCGCGGAGTCCGGACTGGTCGGCTGCACGAGCTCCAGCCTCACCTCTCCGATCGGCAGGAACGCAACCTTCACCTTCTGGTCGGCGACCTCTTCGATCCCGCCGATCCGGAGGCCGAGGCACTCGGTGTAGAAGGTCGCCGCGGCTTCGATGTCGTTCACCGCGATTCCGATGTGGCTGATCTTCTTCGGCATGGATCCTCCCTGACTTACGGCGTCCCGTCCGCCTGGCGGCGCGTCAACCCAGTCTCTCACGAAGGAAGTTCACGACATCGTTCGTGTCGGTACCCGGCAGGAAGATCTCGCAAAATCCCGCTTCCTTGAGCGTGGGGATGTCTTCGGCGGGGATGATACCCCCTCCGAAGAGGAGCGCGTCGCCCTTGCCCTTGCGCCGCAGCCCCTCCGCGACTCTCGGGAAGAGCACCATGTGCGCTCCCGAAAGGCAAGAAAGTCCAATGACGTCGACGTCCTCCTGGACGGCCGCGGCCACGATGCGCTCGGGAGTCTGGCGGATGCCCGTGTAGATCACCTCCATGCCCGCGTCCCGAAGGGCCCTCGCCACGACCTTGGCGCCCCGGTCGTGCCCGTCCAGGCCCGGTTTCGCTATGAGAACTCGAATCTTCTTTCCGCTCATCCCGTGATAGCTCCCCCTCTCCAGAGGAGAGGCCTTCGATTGCACCTCCGACGCGGGGTCAGCTCCCCTGCGCGTATTCTCCGTAGACGCCGCGCAGTACGTCGGAGATCTCCCCGAGCGAGGCGTAGGTCTTCACCGCCTCGTAAATCCTCGGCACCACGTTTCCGCCCTCGCAGGCGGTGCGACGGAGCTCGTCGAGGGCCGAAGCCGTCGCGCGGGGATCGCGTTCCGCCTTCACGCGGGCGAGTTTCTCCTTCTGGTAGGCTTCCGCGGTACCGTCTACCTTGAGCAGCCGCGTCGGTCCGCTCTCGGCCGTCGGGAATTGATTGACGCCCACCACAACCTGCTCGCCGGACTCGATGGCCTTCTGATAGGCGTAGGCGCTGTCGGCGATTTCCTGCTGGATGTACCCCGTCTCGATCGCCCGGATGACGCCGCCCATCGCGTCGATCTTATCCAGGTACTCCCGGGCCCTCGCCTCGATCTCGTCCGTCATCGCCTCCACGCAGTAGGAGCCGCCCAGCGCGTCTACGGTATCGGCGACGCCCGATTCGTGAGCCACGATCTGTTGCGTCCGGAGCGCGATCCGGACGGAATCCTCCGTGGGAAGGCAGAGGGCCTCGTCGCGGGAGTTGGTGTGGAGGCTCTGCGTCCCGCCGAGTACCGCGGCGAGTGCTTGGATCGTCACCCTCACCACGTTGTTGTCGGGCTGCTGTGCGGTGAGGCTGGAGCCGGCCGTCTGCGTGTGGAACCGGAGCATCTGACTTCGAGGATCCTTGGCGCCGAACCGCTCCTTCATAATCTTCGCCCAGAGCCTGCGCGCGGCCCGGAACTTCGCCACCTCCTCGAGGAGGTTGTTGTGGCAGTTGAAGAAGAACGAGAGCCGACCGGCGAATTCGTCCACATTGAGCCCCGCATCGAGGGCCGCCTGGACGTAGGCGATCGCGTTCGCGAGGGTAAACGCCACTTCCTGGACGGCGCTCGAGCCGGCTTCCCGGATGTGATACCCGGAGATGGAGATCGTATTCCAGTTGGGGATGTTCTCTTTGCAGAAGGCCATCACGTCGGTGATGATCTTGAGGCTCGGCTTCGGCGGGAAGATGTACGTCCCCCGCGCCACGTACTCCTTGAGCAGGTCGTTCTGGATCGTGCCCTGGAGTCTCTCCCTCGCCACCCCCTGCTTCTCCGCCACCGCCACGTACATGGCGAGGAGGGTCGCCGCCGTAGAGTTGATGGTCATGGAGGTCGACACCCTCTCGAGCGGGATCCCGTCGAAGAGGATCTCCAGGTCCCGGAGCGTGTCCACCGCGACTCCGACCTTCCCGACTTCCCCCTCGGCCAGCTCATGGTCCGAGTCGTAGCCGATCTGCGTGGGCAGGTCGAAGGCGACCGACAGGCCGGTCTGGCCCGCCTCGAGCAGGTACTTGTAGCGCAGGTTGGTCTGCTCGGCCGTCCCGAAGCCGGCGTACTGGCGCATGGTCCAGAAGCGCCCGCGGTACATGGTCGGCTGGACGCCCCGCGTGAAGGGGTACTGCCCGGGGATCCCCTCCACCTCCAGATAGGAGTCCTCGCGGGCGTCCAACGGGGTGAAGAGGCGCTTGACCTCGATCCCGGAGGTGGTCAGGAATCGGGACTTCCGCTCCGGCGCCTTCGCGATCGCCTTGGCGATCACCTTCTCCTCCCACTCCTGGATCCGCTGCGCGATCGTTTCCCGGTTCATGACCTCTCCGTTCCTCTCGGGCCGATGGGAAGAGGGATGGGCAAGATCAGCGTGTGAGCGCGAGCCGCACGCCGGCCGCTATAGGGGGATGTTCCCGTGCTTGCGCGGCGGGTTCGTGTCGCGTTTGGTTCGCAAGGACTCCAGTGCCTGGATGACGCGGAGCCGTGTGTCCTCGGGCAGGATCACCTCGTCCACGTACCCGAGCTCGGCGGCCTGGTAGGGATTGGCGAACTGCTCCGTGTACTGCTCGATCTTCTGCTGGCGCACGGCAGCCTTGTCCTCGGCGTTGGCGATCTCCTTGGCGAAGACGATCTCCACCGCCCCTTGCGGTCCCATCACGGCGATCTCGGCCGTCGGGTACGCGAAGTTCGCGTCGCCGCGAAGGTGCTTGGAGCTCATGACGCAGTAGGCGCCGCCGTAGGCCTTCCTCGTGATGACGGTGATCTTCGGGACGGTAGCCTCGGAGTAGGCGTAGATGAGCTTCGCGCCGTGTTTGATGATCCCACGGTACTCCTGGTCCGCCCCGGGGAGGTAACCGGGCACGTCCTCCAGCGTCACGATCGGAACGTTGAACGCGTCGCAGAAGCGAACGAAGCGCGCCCCCTTGCTGGACGCGTCGCAATCGAGGCATCCCGCGAGGAAGGCGGGCTGGTTGGCGACGATGCCGACCACCGCACCCCCCATGCGGGCAAAGCCGACGACGATGTTGGGCGCGTACCGCGCGTGAACCTCGAAGAAGTCACCATGGTCGACCATCGCGCGAATGATCTGCTTGATGTCGTAGCCTTTGGTGGGGCTGTCCGGCACCGTCGCGTGGATTTCGGCGAGCTTCCGGTCGACCGGATCGTCGCAAGGAACGGCGGGCGGGTCTTCCACGTTGTTGGAGGGCAGAAAGCTCAGCAGGCGCCTGATCTTGGCGATGCACTCCCGGTCGTCCGCGGCCATGAAGTGTGCGACGCCGGACTTCTTGTTATGGGTGACTGCGCCCCCGAGGTCGTCCATGGTGACGTCCTCGTTGGTAACCGCCTTGATCACCTTGGGACCCGTGATGAACATGTGGCTCGTCTTCTCGACCATGAAGACGAAATCGGTCAGGGCAGGACTGTAGACCGCTCCCCCCGCGCACGTTCCCACGATCGCGGAGATCTGGGGGACGACCCCGGAGCTCATCACGTTTCGATGGAAGATGTTCGCATAGCCGGCGAGACTCTGGACTCCCTCCTGGATGCGCGCGCCCCCGGAGTCGTTGAGGCCGACCACGGGACAGCCGCTCTTGAGAGCCATGTCCATGATCTTGCAGATCTTGTTGGACATCGTGAGGGAGAGGCTCCCGCCGAAGACGGTGAAATCCTGGGCATAGGCGTAGACGTACCGTCCCTCCACCTTCCCGTAGCCCGTCACGACGCCGTCGCCCAGGAACTTCGTCTTCTCCATGCCGAAGTTCGTGCACTGGTGCGTGACGAACCGGTCGACCTCGACGAGGCTCCCGGGATCGAACAGCAGCGCCAGCCGCTCTCTGGCCGTCAGCTTTCCCTGGCTATGGTGCTTGGCCACCCGGTCGGCACCGCCGCCGGCCTCCGCCTCCCGATTCTTCCTCCCGAGGAGTTCGAATCTCGCTTCCAGGTTCGACATCCCGTATCTTCCTCCTCGTGAAACGTCCAATTTCGAAGGAAACGATCCGCCATCGGGCGAGCGGAGCCACGCCGGCTTGCGAGGGTTGTAGGACGCCGGCCTACCAGCTTTTGGAGAGCCGACGTTGCACGACCACCCGATCGAACATCGAGGACTGCCGGCCGGCCGAGAGCCAGACGGACTGGACCGGCGCGGGAGCGCTCGGGACCCGCTCTGCGGCTTCCGGCATGGCCCCTTCGGGCTCGTCGGAAGCGTGGCGAAGCACGGCCGCCATGATGGCCGCAACCTTGCTCGGCGAAAGCGAAACCATGGAAGCCTCCTCGCGAAAAGCTACATACCCTTGGTCAGGACCGCCAAGACCTTGGCGCCTCGGCCCCCGTGGGAGAGCAGGCGGTGTTTCAGGGTTGATTCGAAATAGACGCAGTCCCCTTCGGCCAACACAATGTGCTCGCTCTCCAGCAGGAGCTCCGCCTCTCCCTCCAGGACCAGCAGGAACTCCTCCCCCTCATGGCTGTAGAGAGTCTCCTCGTCTCTCATGTTCGGGTCGACCGCGAGGAGAAACGGTTCCATGATCTTGTCGCGCTTCTTGTAGGTGAGCGCGTGGTACGTGTAGCCGTGTTCTCCGCCTGTTCGCGAAATGACGCGAGTGATGGCCGGTCTCTCGTCCTTGCGGACGACCTCGTACGCTTCCTCGGGCCCTTCGTCCTTGAAGAAATACCCTACTCGGACGCCGAGCACCTTCGCGATCCGAGAGAGGGTAGCGATGGGCGGCGAGACGTTGTTGTTCTCGATCTGCGAGATGAGGGCCGGAGAGAAGCCGGTCTCGTCCGCGACCTCTTGCAGGGTCTTCTTCCGCGCCAGGCGAAGGACCTTGATCTTCGACCCGATCTTGAACTCCTCGCCAGCCGTTTCCCGGGCCTCGGGACCTCCCCCCTTGGTATCGACCTTGCGACCGCGCTTCCGGGCTTCGGGGCCCGGCACCGGCTTCTGCTTCGCGGATCTCGGCTGAGTCAAGCGTTCGACTTTCGGAGGGCGTTGACGTGGGTTCGAAGCGGATTGTAGGTGGGGCAGGCCGGAGGGTCAAGGAAATTTAAGCGAGGATAAAGAACCTTTAGCCGCAATAAATGCAAGTCGCGGACCAAAAGAAAAGCCCCTCTGCAGGGGCTTTCGCGGGAGTCACAGTTCCTGGCCGACCCCGTATCCGAGCCGGGCCGAGAGCTTCTTTCCGGCTTCCACGGCCAGGGGAATGAGCTCGTCCCTCATGCGCTCGTCCGTGAAGCGGTACGCGGGACCGGAGATGGAGAGGCCCGCGATGACCCGCCGCGTGTAGTCGCGTACCGGGACGCCCACGCACCGGATCCCCTCGTCGAACTCCTCATCGTCGAGCGCAAACCCTTGCTGCCGCACGGTCTCCAGGTGTTTCAGGATCTCGTCGCGGCTGGTGATCGTATGCTTCGTGTAGCGCTGGAAGCTCTGGTCCGAAAGGATGCGCTCGATCTCGTCGACCGACTCGAAGGAGATCTGGGCCTTCCCTACGGCCGAGCAGTACACCGGCAGGCCGACGCCGACCCTGGAGATCACGCGCACCGGCCGCGTGGCCTCGACCACATCCACGTAGACTACGCGGTCGTCGCGGATCACGGCCAGGTATGAGGTCTCGTTGCACTTCTCGACGATCTCGTCCAGGACGGGCCGCGCCATCTTCAAGAGGCCCATGTGCTTGATGAACACCTGCCCCAGCTCCAAAACCTTGAGCCCGAGTCGGTAGTTGCCCGTGATCTTGTTCTGCTCCATGTACCCGCGACTCTCGAGGGTCGCGAGGAGGCGAAAGACATTGTTCTTGTGCAGACCCAGCCGTTTGGAAAGCTCCGTGACGCCGAGTTCCGTCTCCTCTCCCCGAAATTCCTCGAGAAGATCGAGAGCGTTGGTCACCGACTGGATGATGTAGCTCGACTTCTTTCGCTTGCCCACAGCGGCACCTGCTCGTCGTATGGGCCGTCGGCCCGTAGCTGCCAAACGTTTGTTTTTGGGGAACTAAAGAGCTCGGACATTAGCAGCGCGGGCCGTCCGATGTCAAGAGGAGCCTGCTCCGCGGCCGCCCGGATTCGACTGTCCGGGGAGTGGCGCAGGTCTTTCGTTCGAACGACAGAACCGATCAGAGCCAGGCGGAGACGACCTGGAGGGCAAGGCCGATGATCGCCCCGGCGAGAGTCCCGTTGATCCGAATGAATTGGAGGTCGCTTCCGACTTGCAGCTCGATCTTCCGGGAGGTGGCGACTGCATCCCACTGACTGACGGTATGGGAGATGAGCTGTCGGGCCTCGTCCCGATAGCGTTCGACGGTGTAGAGCACCGCGTCGCACATCCAGGACTCGACCTTCGCCAGGAGCGCCGGGTCGGAGAGAAGGGTGGCTCCGAGAGTCGAAAGACCCCGCTGGAGCGCTCCCGACGCCGAATCGTCCCGTGCCTCGGCGGCCCGCAGGAGCCGTTCCTTGAGGTCCTTCCAGATCACCGCAGAAAAACTCCGGACGGCCGGCTGTCGCAGGAGCTCGCTCTTGAGCTCGTCGATCCGATCGCCGAGTTCCGCCGAGCTCCTGAGTCTCTGAACGAAGTCTCGGATCGACTCGTCGTAGCGCACCCGGAGGGGGTGAAGCGGATCCGTACTCACCTGTTGCAGCGTGGTTTCGATCCCTCGCACGATCCGATCGTGAATCCGATCGTCGATCCGCTCCGGAATCCACCAGGGGCTTTCCGCTCGGATCCGCTCCCGGATCACGGCCTCATTCTCCGCCACGAGGCGCGCGATGGTATCCAGAGCGGCGTCGAGGAGCTCCTGATGCCTCCCGCCCTCCGTGAAGAGGGCGAGGAGTTCGCCGAGGATGGGACCGAGTCTCAAGGAGCCGATCCAAGAGGCGAGCCCCCGGTCGATGATCTGCTGAACGTCTTCGTCGCGGAAGACCCGCACCGCTCCGCTGAGGCCGGCGGCCACGTGCCGGGCGACGATCGCACTGTTGGCCGGATAGCAGAGCCAGCGCGCGGCCCGTTCACCGAGACGGACGGGGGCGAGCCGAGCCGAAATGACGTCCCTGGAGAGAAAGTTCCGCTCCACGAACGTGCCGAGGGCGTTTCCGATGCGGTCCTTTCGGGACGGAATGATGGCGGTATGAGGGATCGGGATCCCGAGCGGGTGCCGAAAGAGCGCGGTGACCGCAAACCAATCGGCAATTCCTCCGACCAGGGCGGCCTCCGCCGTGGTGCGGACGTAGAGGAGCCAGGAGTAGCGCTCATCGAAGACGCTCGCCCCGATGAAGACCGCTGCGGCGAGGGCGAGCAGGCCCGACGCCCGCCGTTTCATCGTGGTCAGCCGGCGCTGACGGGGTTCGTCCTCTTGCGACGAGAGCCACGGAGTTCCGGGACCCGGGACGCGGGAAGGGGAGCTCTCCACGATACCTCCTGCTGCCCTCCCTGGCGGAGCCACCCGCACCGGCTAGCTTCCTCGTGCGGAACCAGAGAGGCGTTACGTCGGGAGGTTGCCGACCGGCCGCCCGATCCCCTAGACTGGCGTAGGGTCCCTCATGCCGGAGGAGGAGCGATGGACGTGAGCAGTGCCTGGGAGAATCTCTCCCTGGCGATTTCCGACTTGAACCAACCGCGAGGCGACTACGAGCTGAAACTGGCCACTGCTGTCGCCGCCGTGGAGCTCCTCTTCGCCTTCCCGCCGGAGGAAATCCTCAAGGAAGTCCGCGGCTCGGCCCTACCCCACCGCGCCGTCGTCAGCTGGCTCGTCTTTGAAGCCAGCCGCCTCTCGGGAGTGGATCAGGAGGCCGTAGAGGCGCTGCGTAGGCTATACGAATCGAGCTGTCCTCCCGGGCAAGGGATCATCCCCCCACCGACCCCTGCCGGGCGGCCCCCGAAGGGGAGCGCCCGGACCGGACAGGCCTGAGGCCCGCAGCTGAAAGAGCCCCGGAAGGGGTTTTCAGCTGCCGTCAGAGTACCCGGTACCAACTATCCGCCAGGCTTCGGGTACGCTCGACGAGCCCCTCCAACTTGGCCAG
>JACRCS010000108.1 GCA_016218905.1 Deltaproteobacteria bacterium | reverse complement strand
GCGGTTCTTCCCCTATCAGTTCAAGCCCGTCCTGAAGTTCCTAGAGAATCCTTCTCAGCGGGTGCTCATCGCCGACGACGTTGGCCTCGGCAAGACGATCGAAGCCGGATACATCCTGCGCGAGTGGCGGGCACGCCAGGCCCTCCAGAACATCCTGATCGTCGTTCCGGCCCGCCTCCGGACGAAGTGGAAGCACGAGCTCTCCCGCAGGTTCGGCGAGGATTTCGAAGTCGTGCGGGCGAAGGAGATCCGGAACGTGCTCCGCCGGCTGGAAAAGGGCGGGGACTTGGAGGAGTTTCGCTGGATCACGAGCTACGAGAGCGTACGCGACGAAGACCTGATCGACCTCTTCTCCGACCTCCGCCCCGGAATCGACCTCCTGATCATGGACGAAGCCCACCGCGCTCGGAACCGAGGCACGCTCCAGTACCGAGCCGCCCGCGCCTTGTCCCAGTGTGCGGACGCGATCGTGCTTCTCACTGCGACGCCCGTTCAGACGGGGCTCGACAACCTTTACACCCTCATCGATCTCCTGGAGCCTGACCGCTACAGCACGTACTCGGAGTTTCAGGAGATCTTGGAGGCGAACCGCCCCATCGTTCGCGCAAGCCAGTGCGTCGGCCGCGGGCTCCTCCGCGAGGCCGGCAAGGAACTGGCGTCCCTGCGCGAACACCCCTTGACGGAGAACCTCCTCAAGGAGCCACATTTTCAGGCCCTGCTGGAGCGTCTATGGAGCGGGAGCCCAGCCGAACGAGATGAGCTCGTGAGGCTTCAACGCGATGTCGGAGACTTCAGCCTCCTCGGCCACCTCCTCAGCCGGACGCGCAAGGTCGAGGTGATGGAGAACTGGCCGATCCGCGACCCGCAGCCGCAGCTGATCACCTTGAGCGAGGACGAGAAGGCCATCTATGAGGCCGCTCGCCAGATCACGTGGCTCCTCGCTGGGCCGGGGTCCGGCTGGGGCCAGACCATGGCCGCGCTCATGGCCTTTCGCTACACAGCGAGCTGCATCCCTGCCGCCGCAGCTTATGTCCGGGAGCGGCTCAAGGGAGAGGGGTTGTCGCCGAGCCGCGCGGAGATGGCCGCCGAGGTGGATATGGAGGTCCTTGACGAGGAAGGCATCGAGTTCGCCGGAGCGACGAAGCTTCTGAAGGAGTTGGTCGACAAGATCCACTTGATCCTCTCACGGTGTCCTTCTCCGGCGCAGGACAGCAAGTTCCAGGCGTTCCGCGCGGCTCTGCTGGGTGTCTGGGCGGATGACGACGCTGCAGGGCGCGCCCGGCGCAAGGTCGTGGTCTTCTCGTTCTTCAAGCGGACCCTGGGCTACTTGGAAGAGCAACTGAGGGAACTGGGAGTGACCACGAGGCTAATCCACGGTGACGTGGGATTCGACGACCGCGAGGTTCGCATCGAGGAGTTTCTGGAGTCACCGGACATCCGCGTGCTGCTCTCGTCCGAGGTCGGCGGAGAGGGTATCGACCTTCAAAAGGCCAGCGTCATCGTCAATTACGATCTGCCCTGGAACCCGATGGTCGTTGAGCAGCGGATCGGCCGCATCGACCGGATTGGGCAAGAGGCGAATCGTCTCGTCATCGTGAACCTCGTCTGCCAGGACACGGTCGAGGAGCGAATCCTCTACCGGCTCTATGATCGGATTGGCCTCTTTCGGGAGAGCATCGGCGAAATCGACGAGATCCTCGGCCCGATGGACGTCCAGCGTCTCATGCGGGAAGCCCTTCGAGGAGACCTCAGTCGGGAGGAACTCGATACTCAGTTCGAACGGACCGCCCAGGCGTCGGAACGGAAGAAGGAACAAGCCGGGCGGCTGGCACAGGAAGCAGACGGCCTGTTGGCTGCCGACCAGGCGTTCCTAGACGAAGTTCACCACCTGGTCAGGCGTCGCCGGCTGCCTGACCCAGCCGACCTTCGAGAGCTCGTTCTCGGTACGCTGGAGTCAAGGTACTCGGGAATCAGCCTGGCCGAGGATGGGTCGAAGCACCCCGGCTTGCTTCGCCTGGGCACCTCTGCGGTGCGCGAGTTTCAGGAATGGAGTCGCAGGTCGGGCACGGACGGGTACAGGATCGCCATGCAGCTTCAGAGCGGCAGTCTCCCCGTCACGTTCGACGCTGACGTGGCGATGGAGCATCCGCGCTGCGAGTTCATCCAGGCCCAGCATCCCCTCGTCCAGTTCGCGGTTCATGTAGGCGGACAGGTTGGCTCCGGGCAACCCATGGCCTATGTCCTCCAACTCGAGTCGAGCGAGCTTCCGGCCGGCCACTGGGTCTTTGCCGTCTGGGGGGTCGAGCTCACAGCCTGGCGCACCGAACATCGACTGGAGACGGTGGCGTGCCGGGCGGAAGACGGTCAGATCCTCGCCGGGGAGGATGCCGATGCCCTTCTCGTGGCCGCCCTCGCCGGCACCGCTGAGCCTGAAGCCATGCCCGCACTTCCGCGCGAGGTCATCGCGGCATGCTCCCAGTCGATTCGCGCCTCGTTCGAACAGCGCTTCGGCGAGATCGTCCGGGGGGCCCGTCAAGCCGAAGAACGGCGAGCTGCGCGGCTCCGCGCCACCTGGGAGCAGACGCTGACGGCCAGGCGAAATGCGGCCCGCGCGCGGCTGGCAGAATTGAAGGGGCAGAAGGCAAAGGAGTTCTCGATCCGGATGGCCGAGGCAAGCCTCGCCAAGCGGGAAGCGGCGCTCAAGGCAAAGCTCGAAGAGTTTCGTGAGCCGCCCCGCTTGCGTCCGTCACACCGAGAGATCCTCGCGGGGCTGGCCATAGTCAAGGAGGGGAGTTCATAGCGAAAGGGGGCGGGCATGTTTGAGTGGGTCCGGAAGCTATTCGGCGAGAAGAAAGGCGGACGGGAAACCGACACGGGTGTGAAGGCGTCCGAACACACCGAGACAAGGGTGTCCGAGCCAGTCGAGACAACGAATCTGGAGCGTGTCGAGACCGGAGAACCGAAGCGAACCAAAGCGACGTATCCTGAGAGCGCCAAGACAGAGGAAGGCAAGCCCTCTCCGGCCCCCGCGCCTCGCCCGAAGAGGGACTTCCACCTAGGCCTCGATTGGGGAACGAGCACGACCAAGCTTGTCCTGAGGGACTACTCTCAGGGCGACCAGGGGCTCGCCTACGTCCTCTGCTTTGACGGCGCAGAGGGCGGATACCGGTATCCTTCAGCCGTCGCCGTTCGGGATGGAAGAATCCACCTAGGCCCGAACGCCGACCGGAAGGGCGGGGGTCTGTACTCGCTCAAGGCCCTCGCTATCGGCGGGCAAGTCGGTGCGCTTGTGCCCGGATCGACCAACCTCTCCTATGAGGACCTCGCCACCCTCTACCTGGCACACGTCCTGAACCGTGCCTGGTCGCAGACGGCGGCCCTTGCAGACCGCGTCGGAGCCGAACCGCGACTCGGAGTAACGCTCGGCGTGCCGACGGACGTGAGCTGGTCTCGATTCGCCCAGGCGGGGACGTACCTTCGGATGGTGCGAACCGCCTATCAGCTGGGGGTTCGCGAGTCTCTCGACCCGCAGGGCTTCTCCGAAGCCGAGGGTCTCAGTGCCGTTGAGGGTGCAAGAACCCGTGTGACCCAGTCCGCTGATTTCGACACCTGGCTGAGACCAGAGCTCGCAGCGGCCACGCTTTGGGGGTTCCGATCCCCCGCCATCGAGCCGGGACTGTATTCCTGCGTGGATGTGGGTGCCTGGACCGCGAACACGAGTTTCTTCCGGATTCGGCACGAGGTTGTCGACGGCGACTACCAGGAAAAGGGCGGACTCGGGTTCTTCGGTGGCGCGTGCCGTCCCCCTGCGATGAACGACCTTTGCTCGCTGCTGGCGTCGAAGGCTGGCGTGGCACCGGAGACCCTTCGGGGTTCCGAGAACGACGCCGTGGAGAGGTTCGGACGTGGTGTCGCGGAACCCGTGCTTGCGAGGATCTTCGAAACCTGGCGGCTCGGCTTCCACAACTCCTACGGCCACGAGGCGCGACAGGAGGCGTGGCGCCATCTGCGCGTGCTGCCAATCGGCGGCGGGTCGAAGGTGGATGCGGTGCGCCAGTTGCTGACGCGCTTCCCTCTGCCCGGATGGGACCCTCCGCGGCTGGAACCAGACCTCGGCTGCCCTCGGGACCTCTTCAACCTGCCGCGGCCGAGGCAAGCGAATCGAGAAGCGTTTTCGGGCGACAGCGCCTTCCTTCTCGTCGCCTACGGGTTGTCAGTCCGCTACGGCGACTTTCCCCCGATGAGGCTCGCCGACGAGATTCAGCCGCTCCCATCGATCGGCCAAGAGCATCAGAGAAAGGACCAGGCGCCCCGAGCAGGCATGTGTCAGCAGTGTGGCGAGCGCCGGCCGATGTTGGGGGACACCGTGTGTCGGGATTGCGGCGGGTAGGACCTCAGCTTGTCGGCGTTGCTGCTCCAAGAGGGGCGCCTTGGGAGTGTGGAGGTGGGGGATGTCGGGGCGCGCTTGCCGTGCGCGCCGGCGTCGATCGCCGGAGATACACTTGGCCCCGCACTTCCCCGCACTTCCCCACTCCCCCACTTCCGCGCTCACGGGGAAAACCTTCCTCGCGGTCGAAAAAGACGGGGTGGAAATCCCTTCCACCCCGCCCGTCGCCAAGCCCGTCAACTACAGGCGCTCCTCGTACCCATCGATCGGCGTGCGGGACATCAGGGCGCGCCAGTCGCCGGAGATCCACTTGCGGGCTGCCCTTTTTCCGAGCTGCTGCACGGCCCAGGCGAGGCGCTTGTCTTCGGCGAAGCGGCCCCGCCAAGCCGTCTCGCAGACAGGGTGGCGCTCCAGCGTGGTGCGCGCGACGTCGAGCGCCGCCCTCGCAGAGACGAGGTCGTCGAGGGACGGCTTTGCGTCCAGGACGGCGGACACGAACGCGCGCACGGCGGGGGCCAGACCTTCCGAGACGCCGGCCAACGCCGCGGCGCCGGCCCTCAGGTCGATCGAGATCAAGATGGTGGAGGCCTCGTCTCTGTCGTCCTCCAGCCCGTAGTCGTCGGCCTCATCTTCGTGGCAGGAGCCGGAGTCGTTTTGTATCGCCGCTTCCGAAGCGGCGCTCTCCCACCAGAAGCTTGCGTCCTCCCAGATCGACGTGCCATTGACCCACGCCCGCGCGTCGCGCCCGATGCGGATCGCGGCGCGGTCCGCGCCTTCCGTCAGATGCCCGTTCAGGATTTCCGCCAAGACGTCGGCGCGCCGCCTGAGCGCCTGGTGCTGGTCGCGGGCGATCCTCCACCCCGCCTCGCTCGGGAACCTCCTCGGCCTTGCCGGGCGGCTCTCCGCCACGTGAAAGGCCTCCAACGGCTGCAGTAACGTACACATTCTTCGCTCCGTTCTTCCGCGGTCGACGCGGTCTGAGGTCGGTCAAACATTTGGAACGTCCCAAGTAAGCTGGCGACTACTCCTCCTTCTTCCCCTCTTCGGACTCGGTTTCCCCGGACGGGCCAGACTCCGCCGTCTCCGCCTCCGCTTCCGCATCGGGGTAGAAGAGCCGCCACATGCGGCTGCCCCGGCGGCTGCCGCAGGACGAGATCCTGAGGGCCCCGACCCAACGGCCGTTCAAGGAGCCCAGGAAACGCCCGAACCGGATGCGCTGGGAGCGGTCGTTGCCAGAGCCGAGGTCCAGGTCGACGCCCCCCATTACAGCCATGTCGAAGAGGTCTGTCACCCCCACGGGGTCTGTCCCGAAGCGGTGCCACCACCTCGCCACTAGGCCCCGAACCTCGGTCCCCTCTTCGTCTCCCTGACGATAGAACTCCGCGAGGTTGCCGAGGAAGGCCGTCTGGCCCTCTGGCGTGGCCGCCGCGAGAATTCCCGCGGTCACGGCGCACCAGCTCTCGAACCCCCCGATGGGGGGCACGTCCGCCGAGGGCTTGCCCTTGGACAGCCAGTTCGTGACGAAGACGCAGAGCGCCCAAATGATCGCCCCTCGGTTCGCCCGCACCCAGCCGACAAGGTCCGGGTGCTCAAAAGTCTCCAGGTCTCGCTGCCAGGGATTCTCCAAGCCCGCATCAAGCGCGATCAGTACGATGCGTCTCGCGAGTTCAGTTGAAAACAAAACGTTATTGCCAGTTACTACCCTGACGGCAAAGTTGAGCAACTCGAGGATCTTGCTGGAACCAAGAAGTCGGTCGGCGATCAGCTCGTTTGTGATATCAGAGGCCATCGAAGGCATGTCGATCTTGCCGACCAAATTGTCTAATACGATATAGTTCAGTCCTTGGATTAGCGCCGAGGTGATCTTCTTCCTGTATTCGTCCTCATTCCTCGAAAACGTCATCAGCCGAGCATTTTGACCAGTTACCGCTAGGGCCGTGACGTTTATCAACAATGTTTTTCCTGTTCCTGGCATATTGGCCAATATCGCAAACAGAGGAGATCGGCCATGAAACAGATGCATGATGATCGGAACGAGAGCCATGGACAGCCAATTGGCTTTGCTGGCTCGCTGCGCAAAGGGAAAGCCAGAGACAAAGCTTGCAAGTATCGCAGTGGCCTCGGTCACTTGCTCTCGGGTTGGAGTCAATGGAACTTCTGGCATTTCGAAGTCCCGAGGCAGGGCTAGGTACGTCAGGCTCTCGGCATGGTAGCCCGGCTCCACAATCAGTTCCCCTGACGCATCGAAGAAGGGACAGACAGCGATACGTTCGAGGACGGGGAACCCGCTGTCCGGATGAACGAGGACGTCGCGCATTATAACGGCGGGAGGCGGGACGGAGGTTTCGCCTCCGTCCCGATCGGTCTTCACGAACCGAGCCGACCGCGCCGCGACGTGGCGCAACTCGTCGACCCCCAGGCGGACGAGGCGCACGACTCCGGAGCGCCGGTTGACGCGTCCACGCACGAGAGTGGTGTCGTGGACGTAGATTTCCTTGCCGAGAGGCCCTTCCTTGATGGCGGCCAGGACCTGGGGCGTGGTCTCGTGGAGATCCACCTCGTCGACGGCGATTGTGGGGCGAATCCGACGGTCGGCCGTCTTCGGCCGGGGTCCCGGCGGTCTCTGCGCCCCTCGCTGGTTCAGGTTCACAACGTTTGACAACGTTCACTCCTCCTTCCGTGGCTTCCTCAAGCTGTAGTGGTAGGGGCCGTCGATCGACCTCATACCTATTTCTGCTCCTGCAACGTTCCCGTCCTCTGCGGCTAGGGTTGGCCCGCTGGCTTTCTTGCCAAAGATCCGCCCGGCGGGTTGTGTAGTGGGCCTCAAGAGGTCGGCGCCCCTTGAGGCCCTTGTTTGTCAGTCCTCCTTCGCCATGGCCGCCTCGCGGTTACCCTTTGCGCGGCGGATCGCCCAGTCGCACAGGACCCGCCAACCGCTCGTGGCGTCGCTGGCCCAGCCCGCCACGGTGATGCTGTCTCCGATCTCGCAGAGGAACTCCTCGAGCCCTTCGAACTTCTCTGCCCGCTCGTACCATTGGAATTCCAGGATGGATCCCCTCATCCCGTCCCGCTCGAACGTGCGGCGGGCTGCGAGGTGCTCCGACACGCTGCCGCTGGCGATCGCCTTTCGAAGCTTCCTCTCGGCTCGACGGACCTCCGGCTCGTCTGCCCAACCGCCGCCCGCAGAATCCAAGGCGTCCGCCAGCGCCGTGGCATCGATCTCCAGCAGGGGGACGAGCACCCTGGCGTGGGCGTTCAACCCGGAACCTTCCACGTCGAAGGCCTTGAAGCTTCGCGGCACGGCGACGTTCTCCTGTGCTCCCTCGTCAGCCAGCAGCAACCCGGTCAACGCGGAGGCAACCATGTCACTCGAAACGAACCGGGCCGCTTGACCCATGGATCCGCCGGTGGCAGCGTCGAATCGGCGCAGGAGAATCTCGACTGCTTTTCTCGCGCCCCCGTAGCTCAGCACGTCGTTGAAGAACCACCTGCGCTCTGGAGGACCATCAGGGACGCTCGTGCGCAAGAGCGTTGATCTCAATGTCTGTATAGCGAATCCCTTCAGAACCGTTGCCTTGGGATACAGGAGAGCCCTCCTGGGGCGAACAGCAGATCGTATTGCGGAAGTGACTTGCAGCGATGGAAGATAGGCAACGCCCTTCTGGAAGGAGCGGACAAGGAAAACGGAACAGCCGAGAGCCGTCTCAGCCTTTCGCACAAGGCCCGCCCTCTGCCATGCCGCCCCTCGGCGAGAAATCTCCCTGGGAAGAGACCACGTGCGTCCTCGGGGGTGTCGGCGGAGTCCGGTCTCCCCTCTACGACCGCCAGCGGGAGAAGACCGCTCTGTCTCCGAGCGCGTCGCTGCCTCAGAACAAGAACGGACCCTCCCGCGCTCCGGTCAGGGCAAGCGAGGTGGGCCCCCATCCGCGAGGGGATGGGGGCTCCGGCTACTCGGCCGGCGGCGCGGCCTCTCCCGCAGCCTCGCCGATCCTGCGGGACACGGCGTCGGCCGCCTCCCTGAGCTGCTCGTTGTTGAAGTTGATGTAGTACTTCCGGGTCGTCCGGGAGTCGAGGTGCCCGACCATCTTGGCGACGACCGCCTCTGGGTAGATGTGCCCGAGGAGGCTGCCCACCGAGTGCCGCAGGTCGTGCAGCCGGACCTTCGGGTCGATCCCGGCCCTCCTCTTCGCCCGCTCCCAGCTCCGCTGGGCCCAGCTCACCCTGCCCTGCCGGTTGTCGGCAGGGAAGACGAAGTCGCTCCCGGGCCGGCGGCAGCCGCGCTCATCCCGCGGCCCTGCCGAGGTCGTTCAAGAGGACGAGCCCCGATGGGCCGTTCGACAGACCGAGCGGATTCACCGTCAAACTCCCGGTGACTTGCCCTCACCTGGCGCGCTGTCCATGACCATTGACGGGGAGACGGCGTCTCTTTACTCTTTACGGTAAAGAGAAAAAGGAGTCCGACGATGCTGACGAGCCGCCTCTCCGCGAAAGGCCAAGTTACCATTCCGAAGGAAGTGCGGGACGAGTTGGACCTCGGCCCGGGCGATCTCGTCGGGTATGAGGTCCGCGAGGGGGTGGTTGTGCTCCGGCGCCTCGAACCCTTCGACAGGGCTTTCCATGCTGCCCTGTCGACGACGATGGACGAGTGGGACACGCCGGAAGACGACGAGGCCTTCCGTGACCTGTGAGCGGTGGGATGTTGTCGTCGTGCCTTTCCCGTTCACCGACAAGGTGGGCTCGAAGAAGCGACCGGCACTCGTTCTGAGCGTGCCGGCGTTCAACTACGCCGGACATACGGTGCTCGCGATGATCACGTCGAAGGGGCACAGCCCGTGGCCGGGCGACACGACCATCCGCGACCTCGCAGCGGCAGGACTCCGCGTGCCGTGCTTGGTTCGACTGAAGCTCTTCACGCTGGACAACCGGCTGATCCTGAGTCGGCTCGGCACCCTCGGAGAAGCGGACGCCGAGAGCGCCCAGCATGCACTTCGGACAGCCGTACCCTGACAAACCGTCTTGCGGTCTCCCTGAGGTCCACCGGGCGGCGCTCACTCGTTCCGGCCCTTGCCTCGGATGCCCCGTTGGGGAAGACTCGTTCCACCGAACCGGCACGGAGCCGCGGCCTCCTGTTGCGGACTGCACTTCGGACGCTCTCGACACCCGTCGGGAGCCCCGCGCCCGACCCCGGTGCGGGGCGAGATGGGAGGCGGGTCCTGGCATCTCCGCGCTGCTGGCACGAATATCGTTCGGTCTCCTACGAATCCGTAGGTCGCATGTTCGAATCATGCCGGGCGCGCCAGTAAACTGATGGGGTTCCACCGTCGAGGTGGGACCCCATTTTCGTCGTGCTCAGGAGGAGATCGTGTCGCGAAGCGCAGGGATGCGCGGGAGCGACGACCCGCGGTCCTCCTGCGGTCCTATTTGCGAGATCCCTGTTGAAACCTGGGATCTCGGCTCATCCAGTCCTGGCCAACGCAGTAACGCGAGACCGCAGATCGATTCCGGCCGATTGGGCCATTTCGGCGTGACAAGTCCAGGGAGGCTGACCCGGGATCGAAGCCCTCGGTCTAGGCGGCGTGCCCCTGCCGCGTGGGCCGGTGGGTGGGCCGGCCTCCCCATGGTGGCGGGCCTCGCGGTGACAGGAGGCGATCCGGTCCGGGGGCGCAGCAGCTTCTCGCGTGCCGGCCCCCGCAGGAAGGAGCGTCCGGGCCATCCCGCGAAGGAATGGGGCTCGGACGGCCCGACCAGGCCGGCTGCCTCGCCGATGGCGCGGAGACGGCATCCGCCGCTGGCTGAGGCCCGACTGCGGCCCACCCCCGACGTGACGGCAGCGACGTAACGTTCCGGCGACGGCGGCATCTAATGGTCGGTGCCGACCGTCTCCCCTCTCCTGGTCGGTTCACCCACGTCCCGTCAATTCGTCATCGGGAAGGATCGTCCACGCTTCGCAGGGTCAGCGCCGCCTACGTCGGCGGACTGGTCGGCGCTCTCGACGACAGCTTCGACACTGGTTTCTCGGCAAGGCGGGTCCTGGGCATCGGCCTGCGCCCGGAGTGGACCGCGCCGTGGCTCTATCCGCGGCTGGTGTGGGGCGGGGTCTGGGGGCTCCTGTTCTTGCTGCCGGTGCTGCGGGCACGTGCCGTCCTGCGCGGCGTGGTCTTCAGCCTGGCACCCACGGCGGTCGTCCTCTTCGCCGTGTTTCCCGGCATGGGCAAGGGCCCGCTCGGCCTCGGATTCGGCGCCCTCACGCCGGCCCTCGTGGCGCTGCTGAACTTCGGCTGGGGAATCGTCGCGTCGGTCTGGTACCGACAAGCCGCCCGGTAGGCGGCCTCGCCCAAGGAGGAGGTGTCGATTGGCTTGCGGACCGGGTTGGTACGGATGGAGCGGATGGCGGGCCGGCGGGTTCGGGTTCCCTCTGGGCATCGTCGTCTTGGGGCTTGTCGCGTGGGCAGTGTGGACGGCGGCGCGCCGGCCGCCGGCCCAGGCCATGGGCGTCGGCACCTGCCCGCGGTGCTCGCGGACCGTGGACGCGCTCTGGGCCTTCTGCCCCCTCTGTGGCCAGGACCTCGGAGCGAGAAACTCCGGGGCGTGACGCGGCGCCACCCCTGCGGTCCGAATTGCGAGATCCCTGTTCGAACCTAACATCTCGGTTCATCCACTCCCACCTGACGCAGTAACGCGAGGCCTCTGCTTTGCCCTCTCCCGCGCCTCGCGCCGGGTGGCGAGGGTCTACCGGGAGAGGCTCGACCCGTTCGGGCTCACCCAGCCGCAATTCTTCCTGCTCATCGCCCTCTACGAGTGCGACGGCGTCCCCGTCACCGCTCTGGCCGAGAAGGTGGCCCTGGACAAGTCGACCCTCACTGGCCTGCTCGACCGGATGGAGCGCGACGGGCTCGTGGAGCGCACAGCCGCCCCCGGCGACAGGAGGGCCCTGAGGATCAGGCTCTCGGCCAAGGCCCAGGCGCTCCGGCCGGAGCTCACGGCGATCTACGAACAGACGAACTCCTGGTTCCTCTCCCGGCTGACGGACGCCGAGCATCCACTGCAACTACTGCATGGGGACGCAGAAGCCCGGTCGGTGCGGTTCCCTGGACGACGGGGCCCAGGCCCGCGGCGACATGCCCTGGATTGCAGATGACGCCCATGGCGCCCTGGACAATCGGATGGCGTGTACCCAGAAGCTCGGCGACCCTCGACACGACTCAACCTCCGATCGCTTTCTCCCACCCTTGCCCCATGTCCAAGAGAGGACGGACCTCCTGCACCTCGAAGAGCGCGGCCGCTTGAATCATCTTCTCGGCCATCTCCATCCCGATCGCCTGGCCGATCTCAGCCCGCTTCTCCTGGAGCTTGGGGCCGGATGTGTGGCATTCGGTCATCCGGAGATAGACCCGGACCCCTTTCCACTCGGGCGCCGTGGGGCCGGGTTCCATGATGAAGAAGACGGCGTAGGGGTTCTCCTTCAAATTGGCCAGCGTGCGATTATTCCCGAGTCCCATGGTTGCAGTCTTCTCGTCGATCATTCGAATCGACCCGAAGGTGGCGGCGTTGACTTTCCCTTCCTTGCTTGCGGTGCTCAGGCTTCCAAGCCTGGGCTGCTTATTGAAGTAGTCGGCGAGTTTGCTGGACATTGCTGAACTCCTTTCTGTTCTCGGTTGATTCGGCACACGTGAAACGGTCGAGAAGTGGCCTCCTCTCGAAGTCGGCTCTCTATTCCGGCTCGATCGTCAGGTCGTGCTCGATCCCGATGCAGCCGATCACGCTCTGGGCAGCCGGACAGCGGTCGATGTAGTGCTCAAACGCCGCGCGGGCGTCGGCCTCCTCGGCCGGCGCGGCCTTGAGGTGGTGGTGCACGCGGATCCGGGTGATCTTGAGCATTCCGCCGACGTCCTCGATGTCTCCTTCGGCGAGGCAGCGGAACCGGTCGGTGTGGGTGCGGATCCTCTTCTGGGCCAGCACGCTGGCCAGGGTGCCCATCATTCAGCCGGCGACGGCGCCGACGATGTGGTCCAAGGTGGCCGCGTGCTCCTCCACGGGGTCGACCCCGTAGAACTTCTGGATGCCGCCGTGGATGCCGTAGAAGACGGGCTCGGCGAGGCCCTCGATCAAGGCCTTTCGGACGGGACCTCTCTCCCGGGTGATAGAGATGCGTGAGGTGTGGACGACAGTACCCACGATCGTCTCCTTTCTGTGAGGCTGGATGTTGGCGACTCGCTTCAGGCGGGCGCCGCCCCTCCTTCGCGTTCGGTATCGCCTCCGATCAGGTCCTTTAGAACCCTGCGAAAGCGGTCCAGACTGGCTGGAACGATTTCTACTGGGGTCTGTGCGTACTCGAAGAACTCCAGGACCTCCAGGTCGTCGATGGGCTCGAGGCCGAAGTCCAGCAGGACGACGACGTCGTAGAACCCGAAGTTCTGGCGGGCGTCGGCGTCCTCCCAGCCCATGCCCCGGCAGAAGATCTCACGCCAGTGCCGCAGCCACCCCGGCGTCATGACGAAGGCCCTTCGGCCCTCCAACTCCCGGCGCTCCTCATCCGTGAGGAACGCCGCGATGCAGTCCTTCCCGGGGAGACGGCAGCCGCCGGAGGGAGCGACCAGGGCATCGATGTCCGTGTGGCAGGCGCCGTACAGACAAATCTTACGCCCGGGCCCTGTCAACGCACCTTCCAACGCCTCGCCCAAACGGTCCAGGTTCACGTGAAGGCCGGCCGGCAGCCAGGTTGCCCGGCTGGCGACCTCCGGCGCAACGCTTTCGACCTCACTTCGCAGGATTTCGCACGCCACTATCTTCATCTTGCACCTCCCGGTCCTTTGGTAAAGGAGGTGGGGCGGCGCTTTCGAGCGGCCTTCCGCCCCACCCTGCAAACCTACAGTGCCCGAGAGAGGATGGTGTCGGCCACGGTTTCCGCGCTTCGGAACGGGAAGTCGGTGGCCTTGAGGACTCCACCCGCATCACCAGCGCGCAGCTTCACGTCCCCGCACTGGCAGGTGGTGTCCGGGCCGTTGGGGAACGCGCTCAGAAGATCCTCCGGGCTCCCGATCGGGAACTTGGCGCCGGCAAGGGCTCCCACGATCTGCTTCTTGAGTTCCGCCTTCACGTCCATAGTTCTCTCCTTCGCGGTGAGTGCCGGTTGGCGCAGCGGCCGCCCGGCGGTCTGAGGGACATGGATAACTCTAGGGCCTCTCGCCGGAGGAATCGGTAGCAGCCGCTACCAAGTCTTCTCTTTTTTCTCGGCGACAGGTTTTTGGTTGGGCGGGCGAGGGTGCGTGACGCGCCCCCTTTCGGGCAAGGACCACGCTGTCGAAGGCCTGTGGCGGGGAAACGGATGCGGGCGTGCTCTTGGGAACTCAAACCGTCGCGGCGAGGTCTCTGACAAAGAGGAACTTGCCGGTCGTGCGGACGCGCCCCGCGTCTCGGAGCTTCCCGAGGACGCGGGTGACGCTCACACGGTGGGCGCCTACGAGAAAGCCGATCTCCTCGTGGGTCAGGGGAAAGGCGATCGTCCAGCCGCCGGGCGCCCTCGTGCCAACCTCCCGCGCGACGTTGACCAGGACCTCGAAGAGCCGGTCGTCCAGGCTCGGTTCCGTGAGGGCCCCCAGCTTGCCCGAGAGGTGGTCGATCCGGCGAGAAAGGTTTCGGATCACGGCAAGCCCTACGGCGGGGTGACGGGTCACGAGGGACTCGAAGGTTCGCCGATCGATCCCGCAGGTGAGCGTGGGTCCCAGGCACGTGGCCGCGACAGGGTACGTGCCGCCCTCCTCCGTGAGGACGTTCTCCCCGAGGAGGTCTCCGGCCTTCCGGATGTCGAGGGTGAGGACGCGTCCGTCCTCGGTGGTCTTCCAGAGCTTCACGGACCCGGCCTTGATGAGCCACATGCTGTCGGCGGGATCTCCCTGCTGGAAGAGATCATCTCCCGCGCCAAGCCGTCTGCGGACGAGGTCCCCGGACAGGCTCTCCCAGGCCTCCGGCGGGGCCCCCTCGAAGAGCCACACGTGCCCGAAGCAGCGGGGGTGGAGGTCGACGCCCGGGCCGGCCAGTTGCCTGCAGAGACACGGATCGCTCATGACGACTCACCTCTCGTGACTCACGAAGACCTGGGACGGATCGGCCCCAGGATACCAGTCCTGCAAGGATTGTCTGTAGCGGGCGCTACACGCGGTGCGGCGGCTGGGCCGTAGATCCCGGCGAGCCCTTGCTCTGTGCGTCGGCCGAAACTCGCTACGCAACAACCGACGTCGGAAGGGTATCGGTGCAACTCTCCAGAGGCAGACAAATCGCTTCAGGCGACCGGGGCTTCGTTGACCCTCTCGGATCCTTGCTGTAGAAGGGGCGCGAAACACGGGGGCGAACCAGACAGTCGCCTCCGCCCTCGAGAAAGGAGGATTCGTATGG
>JACRCS010000107.1 GCA_016218905.1 Deltaproteobacteria bacterium | reverse complement strand
TGATGAAGAGCTTGCCGGAGTGAATCTGCATTGCGACGCCTTCCACGGCGAGTGGAACTACACGATCTCGCCTCGGGGTCAAAACGACTCAGTTATTTAGTAACGGCCCCTTATGGGAGCAAAGGGGAGTCTAATTCCCATCATTCCCATACTCCCATAATTCTCATAATTCCCATAACTCCCATAACTCCCAAGCCCCCCAAGCCCCCCATCACCCCTGGCCCTCGAGCTTCGCCTGCCAGGTATTCCGGTTGATCCCAAGCAGTTGCGCGGCCTTGAGGCGGACCTGTCCCGTGCGCTCCAGCGCTTCCCGGACGAGCGCGCCCTCGACCCGATCGAGGACCGCGCGGTAGACCCCCTGCGGAGGGGGTTCTTCGAAATAGGCGCGCGCGGCCGAGGCGACGACGGCGTCGAGCTCCTCGGGCGGACCGGGCCTCCCGGCCCGCCCGGCCACTAGCTCCGGCGGCAGGTCCGAGGGCTCGATTACGGTGCCCCGGGCCATGACGACCATCCGCTCCACGGCATTCTCGAGCTCCCGGACGTTGCCGGGCCACCCGTAGCCCGCGAGCCTGCCCATGGCCTCCGGGGCGAAGCCCTGGACGTCCTTTCCGTTCTCCTTGGCGTACTTTGCCAGGAAGTGGTGTGCGAGGAGCGGGATGTCCTCCTTGCGCTCCCGAAGCGGCGGCAGGTGGATCGGAACCACGTTGAGGCGGTAGTAGAGGTCCTCGCGGAACCGGCCTTCCCGGACGTCCCGGGCGAGGTCCCGGTTCGTCGCGGCGACGACCCGGACGTCGACCTTCAAGGTCTGCTTGCCGCCGAGCCGCTCGAACTCCCGTTCCTGGAGCACGCGCAGGAGCTTCACCTGGAGCCCGAGCGGGATCTCCCCGACCTCGTCGAGGAAGATCGTCCCCTTGTCCGCGAGCTCGAACCTCCCCTCCTTCCGCGTCAGCGCGCCGGTGAAGGCCCCCTTCTCATGCCCGACGAGCTCGCTCTCGAGGAGCGTCTCCGGGAGGCTCGCGCAGGAGAGGCGGATGTAGGGTTTGGCCGCGCGGTCGGAGCTGGCGTGGATGGCCCGGGCGACGAGCTCCTTCCCGGTCCCGCTCTCGCCGGTGACGAGCACCGTCGCGCGGCTGCGCGCCACCAGGTTCACCTGCTCATATACCGCGAGCATGGAGGGGCTCGTTCCCACCATGTTGTCGAGCCGGGCGCCGCGCAGGGCCTGCCGGAGCTGCCGGTTCTCGTCGACGAGGCTCGCGTTCTCCCGCCGGATCATCTCGCGGATGCGCACGGCCTGCCCGACGATGCCCGCGACGATCGTGAGCACCCGCAGGTCCTCCTCGAAGTCGGCATCGGCGAAGAGACGGTCGGCGGAGAGGACGCCCACCGTCTCCGCCCCGAGCTTCACGGGGACGCAGAGGAACGCGATCTGGGAACGGCGGATGTCGCCCCGGGAGCGGGTCCGGTTGAGGAAGAGGGGCTCCTGCCCGATGTTGGGAATGATCATCGGCTCGCCCCGCTCGAGCACGCGCCCCATGACGCCCTCGCCCACCTTGTAGCGGCCCCGGCGCCTCTCGGCGTCGGTGAGGCCCTGGGCGACCTCGATGGCGAGCTCACCGGTCTCCGGGTCGAGGAGCGCGAGCGTTCCTCGCTGCATGCCGAGCCGGTCGGCGAGGATCCCGAGGATCCGCCCGACGACCTCCTTCAGGTCGAGGGTGGCCGAGACCGCCTGGCTCACCTCGTAGAGGGCGGAGACTTCACTAAGGCTTTGCGACTCGTCCTTCGACACCGTCCACTCCTTCAATAGCCCACCACCTCGAAGTCCTCGTGGTGGAAGTCGTCCCTGCCCTTGAGCGAGATCCGCCGGCCGATCACCTTCTCCAGGTCCTCGAGGCTCGTACGCTCCTCCTCGTAGAGGTAGCGGACGACGTCCGGATGGGCCTGGACGATCACGTGGTCGCCGGAGAGGAAGCGTCGCTTCCGGCGCAGGTCGCGGAAGATCTCGTAGGCGACCGTGGACCGGGACCGGATGTAGCCCTTCCCCTCGCAGTAGGAGCAAGGCTCCGAGAGCGTGCGCCCGAGGTTCTCCCGGGTCCGCTTCCGGGTCATCTCGATGAGCCCGAGGCTCGAGATCTGGAGGAGGTTCGTCTTGGCCCGGTCCTTCCGGAGCTCCGCCTCGAAGGTCTCGAAGACCTTGACCCGGTTCTCCTCCACCTCCATGTCGATAAAGTCAACGATGATGATCCCGCCGATGTTCCGCAGCCGGAGCTGGTAGGCGATCTCGCGGGCGGCCTCGAGGTTCGTCTTGAGGATCGTCTCCTCGAGGTTCCGCTTGCCGACGTAGGAGCCGGTGTTGACGTCGATCGCCGTGAGCGCCTCCGTCATCTCGATGACGATGTAGCCGCCGCTCTTCAGCCACACCTTCTGCTCCAGGGCCTTCGAGATCTCGAGCTCGATCCCGTAGAAGTCGAAGATCGGCTCCGGTTGGCTGTAGAGCTCCACCACCGGTTTGGCCTGGGGGACGTAGGTCTCGACGAAGTCGAGGATCTTCCGGTACTCCTCCACGGAATCGACCACGATGCGCCGCACCTCGGGGGTGTAGAGGTCCCGGATCGAACGGAAGGTCACGTCCAGATCGCAGTGGAGGAGGTTCGGCGCCGATACCCGGGCCGACTTCTTGACGATGCCGTCCCAGAGGCGGGCGAGGAAGTCCATCTCGGCGTAGAGTTCCTCGGCTCCGGAGCCTTCGGCGGCGGTACGGACGATGTAACCGCCCGGGCCCTTCCGTAGGCCCGCCACGAGCTCGCGGAGGCGCGCGCGCTCCGCCTCGTTGGCGATGCGGCGGGAGATGCCGATGTGGTTCACGGTGGGCAGGTAGACCACGTTTCGCCCCGGGAGGCTCACGTGCTGCGTGATCCGGGCGCCCTTCCGGCCGAGCGGCTCCTTCGCCACCTGGACGACGACCTCCTGGCCCTCCTGGAGGAGATCCTCGATGGGCGCGAGGGGTTTCTGGCGGGGGTACGGATCCTCCTCGTCGAGCCCGTTCTCGATGCCGAGGAGCTCGGCGGTCTCTCGGGTTCCCGAGCTGACGTCGGAGACGTAGAGGAAGGCGGCCTTCTCCAGGCCCACGTCGACGAAGGAGGCCTGCATTCCGGGCAGGATCCGGACGACCCTGCCCTTGTACACGCTCCCGGCCACGCGCCGGTCCTTCACGTACTCGATGTAGAGCTCCGCGAGGTCCTTGTTCTCCAGGAGCGCCACCCGCGTCTCCTGGGGGGTCGCGTTGATGACGATCTCCTTGCTGATGGCCGGCGCGCTTTCGGGCAGCAACATGGGCGTTAAGTCTCCGTCGATGGGGGCTCTCGCCCGCT
>JACRCS010000106.1 GCA_016218905.1 Deltaproteobacteria bacterium | reverse complement strand
GTGCAGCCTCCCACCGTCACCTGGGGAGGTCTTTGCGCGGACGGAAGGAACTACCTGGCCATGGGCTGGTGGATCGCCACCTTCCCCGGCGTCGCGATCGTCGTCACCTGCCTGGCGGGGAATCTGCTCGGAGACTGGCTCCGGGACGAACTCGACCCGAGAAACCAGCTGAGGACCTGACACATGGACGGGCACGCAGAGAAGATCCTCGAAGTGCGCGATCTGCGGATTGAATTCTCGACCGATCGGGGAATCATCCGGGCGGTGGAGGGCGTCCACCTGTGCCTGCGCAAACAGGAGGTGCTCGGCCTCGTGGGGGAGTCGGCGAGCGGGAAGAGCGTCATCGGCCAGGCCCTGGTGGGCCTCGTCGCCAAGCCGGCCGGCCGGATCACTGCGGGCGAGATCCGCTTCATGGGCGAGGACCTGCTGAAGAAGACCCCGGCCGAGGTCCAGAAGATCCGCGGCAACCAGATCGCGTTCATCCCGCAGGATCCGACCACCGCCCTGAACCCCTTGCTCAGGGTGGGCTTCCAGATCGGGGAGGCCTTCCGGTACCACCATCGGTTCTCCGAGCTGCGTTCGGCGGACGTCACGAAAGAGATCATCAAGGTCATGCAGGTGGTGAACATGCCGTCTCCGGAGCAACGGCTGGCGGACTACCCTCACCAGCTGAGCGGAGGGCTCAAGCAGAGGGTAATCATCGCCACCGCACTCGCCTGCCGGCCCGATCTCCTGATCGCGGACGAGCCCACGAGCGCCCTCGACGTCACCATCCAGATGCAGATCATCAAGCTGATCCGAGAGGTCCAACAGCGCTTCCAGATGACGATGCTCCTGATCACCCACAACCTGGGACTCGTCGCGAAGATGTGCGACCGCGTAGCGGTGCTCTACTGCGGAAGGATCGTGGAGGAGGCGCCCACGAAGGAGCTGCTGAAGGGAGCCAGGCACCCCTACACCCAGGGGCTCCTCGCCTCCTTGCCCAAGGGAGAGAAGGGCAGGGTGGAGCTCTACACTATTCCAGGGCAGCTCCCCGACCCCCTCCGACATCCGCCCGGCTGCCACTTCTCGCCCAGGTGTTCCCTCGCCGAGCCCCGGTGCCGCGAGGAGGTGCCTTCCGTCGAGGAACTCGGAGGGGAACACCGGGTCCGGTGCTGGCGCTGGAGGGATGCGTGATGGCCCCTCTCCTCGAGATTCGCGACCTGAAGAAGCACTTTCCCCTGGGGTCGGGTCTCCTCCAGAAGCGAGTCCGGCACCTGAAAGCCATCGATGGGGTCTCCTTCACCATCCCGGAGGGCGAGACGTTCGGGCTCGTCGGAGAGTCCGGCTGTGGGAAGACCACCATCGGAAAGATCCTCCTGAAGCTCTACGAGCCGACTTCGGGCGGGGTCTCTTTCCAGGGCAGGGACGTCACTCGGCTGCACGGCAGGTCGCTCGTGGAGTACCGCAAGGACATCCAGGCGGTCCTGCAGAACCCCTACGCCTCCCTCGACGGGCGGATGAGGATCTGGCGGGTCGTCGGCGAGCCCCTCCTCGTCCGAGGGAAAGGCCCGCGGGCAGTGCGCAGACGGGTGGATGAGCTCCTGGACCTCGTGATGCTTCCCCGCTGCGGCGAGCGCTTCCCCCACCAGCTGAGTGCGGGCCAGAGGCAGCAGGTGGCGATCGCGCGCGCCCTGGCGATCCACCCGAAGTTCATCGTCCTCGACGAACCGACGTCGCTCCTCGACGTCTCCGCCCAGGCCTCCATCCTGAACCTGATCGTACGGCTCCAGCGGCAGTTCGCCCTCACCTACCTCTTCATCTCCCACAACCTGGCGGTGGTCCGGTTCGTGAGCAACCGGGTGGGGGTCATGTACTGCGGAAAGCTCGTTGAGCTCGCCGAGAGCGAGACCCTCTACACGTCTGCGCGCCACCCTTACACCCAGGCGCTCCTCTCCTCGGTGCCCGATTCGGACCCCGACTCCGACCGGCAAGAGATCGTCCTCGAAGGCGATGTCGTAAGTCCCATCGACCCGCCCGAAGGATGTCGCTTCTACTCCCGCTGCCGGGAGCGCACGGACGCTTGCGCGCGCATCGAGCCGCCGCTTCGGGCCGCGGAAGAGGACCACCTGGTAGCGTGCCATCTTTTCTGAAAGACCATTGGGTGGCCCGCGGCCGCCGACGAGGGACACGGCCGGTGTCAGATCTCGTAGGCCTGATTCGTTTCTGACCGGAACAGCTTCGGCTGTGGTGTCGCGTCGGGGGAGGGAAAGGCCGGCCGCAGCGGGACCGCATCAGGTGACGGTTGCGCCCTGGGCCGGGGCTGCTAGTGTCCCGTGCGGTTAGTTCGTGCATCGCAACCAGCAGGACGAACGGCGGCGAATCAGCGCCGTTCGGCCAACGCAGGGGCTGAATAGCAGGAAGGAACATCCCGAACGGGACACTAGCTTCGGGACATTCCCCGTGGAGGTCCCATGCAGCTCTTTCGGGTCGCGTGCCTGCTCCTCTTCGCGGTCAACTGCGGGGCCGAGTTCGTTCCCCACGGTTTGACGGAAGCTGACCCCGATGGAAGCGCGCGCTACTGCCTGTCGTGTCACGACGGTTCCCGTGCCATCAAGGTCTTCGACTGCCAAGCCCTCGCTATGTGCCATATCTATGACCGGCACATGGTGGACGTAACCTACCCGCCTGCCGGAGGTGGTGACGCTTACGCTACGCTCGAAGCGGTGAAGGCGAAGGGATTGCGGTTCGCGAATGACAAGATCACTTGCTACACGTGCCACGACCTCCGGAATCCGGAGGGTGTTCACCTCGTTTCGCCCTACCTGGAGCTCTGCAAGCTCTGTCATCATCGCCACTAGGTCTTTTCGGTATCAGCTGAAGGGCTCGGAGGAGCCGCCTTCACGCACCGTGAGAAGAAGAGGCTCCTCGCCCGGCGGACTCTCGGCTACGACCCGGGGTGGCGGCACGGCCATCCGGGATCGGTTGTGCGCGGCACGCCAAGACGGACCCTCCTCCTCCGCATAAAGCGCTCCATCAAAATAGCTTTTTGACGTCCTCCGACCGCATCGGCGCCGTCGAAGACACAGTGATCTTGGATTCCAGGACTGCGGAAGACCTGGCGATCTGCACCATTGGCCAAGGAGGGGCAAGATGAAGATCATAAAGGTTGCGACACTCATCCTTTTCCTCTCTCCGCTCATTGGGGCCGTTGACGCTCGGGCTGAGGAAGTAGCTAGTGTCCATCCGGAAATGGGCTTTTCCGGTGTTCCGGTCGGGAACCGGCCTCCGGCGCCCCCTCCCCCTCCCCCCTCCCGCGCTGGGGAGGGGGAACTTCGAAAGCTAATATTCCAGGTTGGACGTGCACTTAGGGCGCAGTCTCTCTCCCTCCCCCCCTCGCGGGGGAGGGCAGGGGTGGGGGGCGGGCGAAGCCCGCCGTCTCCCCCGGGCGCGAGCGGCGGCTCTACCGCCTCGCTCTACCTCGATCAGCGATTGGGGGACGCCA
Organism: Deltaproteobacteria bacterium; assembly: GCA_016218905.1. Next base: position 29,234 of record JACRCS010000106.1, on the reverse strand, counting down.
CCCGGCGTCCTCCGACTTCCGGACCCGGTCCCTCAGCGCCCGCTCGTCATTCGGAACCGGCAGCAATCGCCCCACCCGCGTGCCACGGCCCGGCACGGCCCGAGATGGTCACGTTCTCCCCCCGTTTGGACCCGGTCGAGAAGCGCGCTCAGCCGCATCTCCCCTTCTCTGATCGCACGCCGTCGGCCAGCGACGACCTCCTTTCCGTCTGTGTGATCAAAGTAGGTACGCTCATCGTGACTCGCCGGGCACGCGCGCCGCGCGAGTGCGAGGTCGGCTTGGCAGGTTCGTCAGAGTACGGTCGGCCACCGACGTCGAAGACGCCAAGACTCGACGCACGCGGGTCTGTTGCAGCAGGAAGCGAGCCTTGCCGTCGGGAAGGCCTAAGACCCGGACAGTCGGCTGCCGATGAGCAGAGGAGCTAGTGGAGGGGCGACGCCGCGGTCGGAGGTTGACGGACGCTCGGCCTCATGATTTGCTTGAATCAGCACGGATGGGCCGGGGGGCACGGAGGTAGGTCATGGCGCCCTGGCACCGTACGAGCGCTGCAGAGAAGCTCGAGAAGCAGGACCGGCGGGGCGGCGAACGGCGGCTGGAGAGCCGCTATCGGTTCCTCGAGAGGCGGAGCGGGTTCGACCGCCGGGCGCTGGCGGAGCCGCGGACGCGCTCGCTCGCGAGTCTTCTGGCTCACCTTCACCGAACGCCCCGTTCCTTTCTGTTCCTCCTCCTGGCGGTGAACCTCCTCAACGCGGCCGACTACGCCTGCACGCTCGTCGCCCTGAAGGCGGGGGTACAGGAGGCGAACCCCTTCATGGCCGCGCTCTTCGCCCAAGGGCCCGCCGTGGCCGGCTTCACGAAGGTCGCCCTGGTCGGCCTCGTGACCGGCCTCCTCTGGACCGTGCGGCGCTTCCGGAACGCGATCCTCGCGGCCCTCTTCATGGCCGCCGGCCTGCTCGGGGTCTTCGCCTACCACCTCTTCGGCCTCGCCGTGGCCCGCTAGACCAGTCCCGGTTAGTCCGGTTGGTCCAGTTGGTCCAATTGGGGCGGCCCCGCTACAGCCCCAGCGTCTCGCCGAGCGCCTCGGGCACCCGCCCCCTCTCCCGGGACACGAGCAGGCAGATCTGATCGCGGTCGCGCCGGAAGGTGAAGTCCAGGTGGTGCTCGTACGCGAGGAGCGCCACCGGTTCCATCTGAGACGGGCTGCGGAGGCGGAAGAGCACGCGGTCGCCGCCCTTCAGGAGGTCGAGGAAGGACGGCGCGGCGACGAGCTGCACGGACCCGTGGACGCGGGTCAGGTCGACGAGGTTCCCTTCCGGCTCGGTGGCGATGTTCCGGTCCAGGTGGACCACGTGGGCCGCGCTCCGGCCCTCGGCCGTGCGGACGTCCCGGATGATCCCGCCGCCCCCGATGAAGAGCCCCTCGTCGAGGACGAAGCGGCCGAGGCGGGCGTTCTCGAGGTAGAGGTCCGCCGCCAGCGGCTTCTTGAGGGCGAAGACCACGTTGCCGGCCTCGGTCGTCGCCAGGCGGGAGGCGTGGCGTTCGGTTACCTCGAGCGTCGAGGAGTCGAGCCGCTCCTCGATGTCGACGCAGGTCGCCTCGACCTCGGCCGTGGCGAGCTTCAGGCGGTAGGTCTTTCCCCTCTCGAACGGTTTGACGGAGAGCCAGAAGATGCTCGCCCGCAGCTCGTCGCACGCCGCCGGCGCTTCGTCGCTCCGCGCGAGGACCTCGCCGCGCTCGACGAAGACCTCGTCCTCGAAGGTGAGCCCCACGCACTCTCCGGCTCCGGCCGAGGCGAGCCCCGGCTCGTTCCACTTCTCGACGGTCTTGACGCGGGTGCGGCGGCCCGAGGGGAGGAAGGTGACGGAGTCGCCCGCGTGCACCCGGCCCGTCTCGATCCGGCCCGCGTAGAGCCGCTTGCCGTCCCACTTGTAGACGTCCTGGATCGGGAAGCGGAGCGGCAGCCCCTCTTCGGCGCGCACGTTCTCGAAGGCGTCGAGCGCTTCCAGGATCGAGGGCCCCTCGTACCAGGGCGTCTTCCCGCCGGGGCGGGCGATGTTCTCTCCGTCGCGGGCGGAGATGGGGACGACGTAGGAGGGGACGATGCCCAGGGGGTGGAGGAAGGCGGCGATGTCGTTGGCCGCCGCCTGGAAGGTCTTCCGGTCGTAGCCCACCTGGTCGAGCTTGTTCACGGCGACGATCACCTGCCGGATGCCCAGGAGCGAGAGGATGTAGGCGTGCCGCCGGGTCTGCTCCCGCACCCCCTCGACGCCGTCGAGGAGGAGGATCGCCGCGTCGGCGCTCGCCGCCCCGGTGATCATGTTCTTCAGGAACTCCTTGTGCCCCGGCGCGTCGATGATCACGTAGGGACGCTTGGCCGTCTTGAAGTAGGTCTGGGCGGTGTCGATCGTGACGTTCTGGTCCCGCTCCTCCTCGAGCGCGTCCATCAGGTAGGCGAACTCGAAGGGCCGCCCTTGGCGCCTGCACGTCGCCTCGATCTCGCGGTACCGGACCTCGGGGATCGACCCCGTATCGTAGAAGAGTCGGCCGATCAGCGTGGACTTGCCGTGGTCCACGTGGCCGACGATGACGATCTTTAGCGTGTCCTGCTGGCTCATGGCCTTCCTTTCAAGGCTGCGGCTCATGCGTCCCATGGGACCTATGGGACTTATGGGACGCATGGGAGAGGAGCGAGGGGCCCGTCCCCGGCACCGAGGTCACATGTACCCTCTCGCCCGCAGCTTCTGCATGGCGTAGGCGTTCTCCTGGTCCTGGGCCCGGCCGGCCCGCTCGGGGGTCTTGATCACCTTGAGCTCGGCGATGATGTCGGGAACCGTCGCCGCCTCGGAGCGGATCGGGCCGGTGCAGGGCATGCAGCCCAGCGAGCGGAAGCGCTTGCCGTCCTTCGCGTAGTAGAGGGGGCAGATCTCGATCTCTTCCCGCTCGATGTACTCCCAGACGTTCAGCTCGGTCCAACCGAGGATCGGGTGGATCCGGATGTGGGTGCCCTCCTCGAAGCTCGTGTTGAACTGGTCCCAGAGCTCGGGCGGCTGGTCCTTGTAGGCCCACTCGAAGTTCTTGTCCCGCGGCGAGAAGATGCGCTCCTTGGCGCGGCTCCCCTCCTCGTCGCGGCGGATGCCGAGGAAGAGGCCCTTGTAGCCGTGCTCCTCGATGACCTGGGAGAGTCCCTGGGTCTTGAGCGCCTCGCAGCAGGTGAGCCGGCCCTTCTCCGGGCCCATGCCGTCCCCGATCGCTTCCTGGTTCTTCCCCACGACGAGCTCCGCGCTCCACTCCCGCGCCATCCGGTCCCGGTAGGCGATCATCTCCGGGTACTTGTACGTCGTGTCGACGTGCACCAGGGGAAACGGGATCCGCCCGAAGAACGCCTTCCGGGCGAGGTGGATCATCGTCGTGGAGTCCTTGCCGATCGAGTAGAGGAGCGCAAGGTCCTCGAACTTCCGGTAGGCCTCCCGAAAGATGTAGATCGATTGGGCTTCGAGCTCGTCGAGATGATCCATGGGGGCTCCTGTGTGGTTCCCATAGCTCCCATGATTCCCATAGGTCCCGTAAGTCCCCTGATGAGATGTATGGGACCTATGGGACTTACGGGACCTATGGAAGGTATAGGACTTATGGGAGTGTGAGACTACAACCTCATCCCTGCGGCTGACCGTCACCTTCCAGCCACTCCGCGTAGAAGCTCATGTACTTGAAGGCGCCGTCGGGGGCGAGGGCTACGCCGAGGCCGCCTTCCTTCTTCGCCGTCTCCCGCGCGGCCCAGAGGATGGCGCCGGAGGAGGGGCCGAGGAGGAGGCTCTCTTTCCGGGCGGCCTCGATGGCGACCCGGTAGGCGTCCTCGTCCCGGACGGAGACGGTCTCGTCGATGACGGAGGGGTCGAGGATCTCCGGCTGCTTCGATTCCTTGAAGTTCTTGAGGCCCGGGAGCTTGTGGTTGCGCTGGGGCTCGACGGCGACGATGCGGACGGCCGGGTTCTGGTCCTTCAGGAAGCGGCCGACGCCGGTGAGCGTCCCGCAGGTGCCGTAGCCCGCGAAGAAGTGCGTCACCCGGCCCTCCGTCTGATCCCAGATCTCGGGGCCGGTGGTCTCGTAGTGCGCGCGCACGTTGTCTTGGTTCTCGTACTGGTTGGGCATGACGTAGAGATCGCGGGTCCGCTCGCCGGTGACCATGCTCTTGGCGAGCGCGATGGCGCCGTCCTTGGGGTGCTCGATGGGGCAGAGGTCGTCGGGCGTCGGCCACACTTCAGCGCCGAGCATGCGGAGAGCCGCAAGCTTCTCCTTCGGAACAGCGCTCGGAACCGTGATGGTGCAGCCTACGCCCGCGAGGTTCGCGAGAGCGGCCAACGCGATCCCGGTGTTGCCCGAGGTCGGCTCCACGAGCCGCTTCCCCTCGGGGAGCTTCCCGGCGTCGAGCAGCCCCTTCAGGAGGTAGGAAGCGGTGCGGTCCTTGATGGACCCGAAGGGGTTGAACATCTCGAGCTTCGCGTAGAGCTCCATGCCGCCTGCCGGCTGCAGGCGGGAGAGGCGGACGAGCGGCGTCGGGTTGCGACGATCCGCGATCAGGTCGGCGATGCTCTCGTAGACCCTGCGCTCGGGCCCGCTGGTCGTAGACATTCCGCTTCTCCTGTGGTGTAACGTTGGAAGCTTAGGCCCGGTGGAGTCCGCACTCTTTGTGCTCGGGGTCCTCCCACCACCAGCGGCCCGCGCGGGCGTGCTCGCCCGGCGTCACGGCGCGGGTGCAGGGGGCGCAGCCGAGGGAGGGGTAGCCCTTGGCGTGGAGCCGGTTGAGGGGCAGGCGTTTCTCCGACGCGTAGGCCTGGACCTGGTCCCAGGTCCAGTCCACGAGGGGGTTGATCTTCAGGATGCCGCCGTGGGCCGCGTCGATCTCCAGGGCCGCGAGGGACGTTCGGGTCTCGCTCTGCTCCCGGCGGAGGCCCGTCACCCAGCCCCGCAGGCCCGATAGGGCACGCCCGAGGGGCTCCACCTTGCGAATTCGGCAGCACTCCTTCCGGTCCTCGACGCTCTCCCGAAAGCTGTACAGCCCCTTCGTCCGTTCGAGGTCTTCCACCGCGGCTCGCTCGGGAAAGTACCAGTCGATCCGGAGGCCGTACCGGAACCGCACGGACTCCGCGGCCTCGTAGGTCTCCTCGTTGAGCCGACCGGTATCCAGGGCGAAGACCGAGAAGGGCGCCCCGCTCTCGTGCAGGAGGTCCAGAACCACGAGGTCTTCGGCGCTGAACGAGCACGCCAGGGCCACCTTTCCGCCGGCGGCTGCCAGCCCCGCCCGGAGGACGTCGCGCGGGGAGGCGGGGGAGAAGAAGTGCGGCAGTCCTGCGAGTTCCGGGGCTCGAGTGCTCATGGCCCTTGACCTCCCATATTCCACAGTTGCTAGATCAACTTTAGATGGCGCAATGAGACCATATTCCATCTTGACAGTCAAGATCTCGGAATGTAGTTTCTGCACCATCGACCCGGCCAATGATCGACCCACTATTCTACAGTGCACCCTGTATGAATAGCCGGTGCCGAGCCACGAAAGGAGCGCCTGTGGCCGTTTCACCTAATGAGTTCTACACGCCGAAGATCCTGGACGCCCAGCTCACCGGGATGATCAAGACGAAGGAGCCGGGGATCTACTCGGCGAGACTTCGTATCCCCTCCGGCGTCGTCACGTCGGACGTCCTGGAGGGTCTCGCCCGGCTGGCCCGGAAGTACGGCCGGGGAGAGCTGTACCTGACCGCGCGGCTCGGGTTCGAGATGCCGGGCATCCCGGGCGAGGCCTTTCCCGCCCTGCGGGAAGAGCTCGGAGGCATCGGCGTTCCCCTCGCCGGGTGCGGCCCCCGCATGCGCTCCACCGTCACCTGCAAGGGCACCGTCTGCCCCCACGGGAACCTGGACAGCTTCGCCCTGGCGTGGGAGATCGACCGCCGGCACAACGACGCCTCCGTCCTGCCCCACAAGTTCAAGGCGGCGGTGGCGGGCTGCGCCTCCTCCTGCTCGAAGCCGCAGGTGAACGACGTGGGCCTCGTGGGGGTGAGCGAACCCGAGCTCGATCCCGCGGCCTGCATCCGGTGCGGCCTCTGCAAGGAGGCGTGCCACCTGAGCGCCATCCGTCTGGAGGAGGGCCTGCCGGTCTTCCAGCGGGAGCGGTGCGTCGCCTGCGGCGACTGCGTGAAGGCCTGCCCCGCCCGGGCCATGAAGGAGGCCCGCCACGGCGTCGATCTGTACGCGGGCGGCCGCTGGGGGCGCGAGAAGCAAGTGGCGCTGAAGCTCGCCTCGTTTCTGGACGAGGAGGAAGCCCTCGGCGCCATCGGCCGGGTCAAGAGCTGGTACGCCGAAAACGGCGGCAAGAAGGAGCGGCTCGGCCAGACGATCCTGCGGCTCGGCGCCCGGAACTTCCAAAGACACGTGTTGGAAGGCGTAGATCCCGCCAAGTGGGTCGAGATCACCGCCGAGGCCGAGGCGCGGTTCCAACCCTCCCGCTGATAGAACCAGCCGCAAAGGAGAGCGTCATGTCCGAACCCGTCCTGCTCGATATCACCGGCGACGTCTGCCCGATGACCCTCGTCCGCGTCCGCATGGCGATGGACCGGGTGAGCGCCGGCGGGACGATCCGGATCCGCATGGCCTCGGGCGAGCCCATCTCGAGCATTCCGCGCACGCTGAAGGACGAGGGCCACGAGATCCTCGGCGTCGAGCGCGACGGAGAGGTCTTCGAGGTCTCCGTCCGGAAGAAGGCCTGACGATGAGGCGCCACGGCCGGCAGGAGGCCGTACGGGAAGGAGGTGGAGCCGGCACGAGCCGCGACTGTGCGGAGGGCTCGCAGAAGGCACCCCTCGTCCCTTGCAGCGCTCTCATCGAAGGAGGAGTCCCATGCATCGACCGATCCTCGCGGCCCTGACCGCCGCCCTCGTCGCCGCCGGAGCGGCTCTCTCCACTCCTGCCCGCGCCGACGTGACGCTTCTGAACGTCTCGTACGACCCGACCCGGGAGCTCTACCAGGACTTCAACGCGGCCTTCGCCAAGTACTGGAAGCAGAAGAAGGGCGAAACCGTCTCCATCAAGCAGTCCCACGGCGGTTCGGGCAAGCAGGCCCGGGCCGTCATCGACGGGCTCGAGGCCGACGTGGTCACCCTCGCGCTCGCCTACGACATCGACGCCATCGCAGAGAAGGCCAAGCTCCTGCCCCCGGACTGGCAGAAGAAGCTGCCCAACAACAGCGCCCCTTACACCTCGACCATCGTCTTCCTCGTTAGGAAGGGCAACCCCAAGGCCATCAAGGATTGGGGAGACCTGGGGAAGCCCGGCGTCCAGGTGATCACTCCGAACCCCAAGACCTCGGGCGGCGCCCGGTGGAACTACCTCGCGGCGTGGGGCTACGCGCTCAAGCTTCCCGGCGCCAATGAGGCGAAGGCGAAGGACTTCGTCGCCCGGGTCTTCAAGAACGTTCCGGTCCTCGACTCCGGCGCCCGGGGCTCGACCACGACCTTCGTCGAGCGCGGCATCGGCGACGTCCTGCTGGCGTGGGAGAACGAGGCGTTCCTGGCGGTGAAGGAGCTCGGCACCGGGAAGTTCGAGATCGTCGTGCCGTCCGTGAGCATCCTCGCCGAGCCGCCCGTGGCGGTGGTCGACAAGGTGGCCGAGAAACACGGCACGAAGGCCGTCGCCCAGGCGTACCTGGAGTACCTTTACACCGCGGAGGGCCAGGAGCTCGCCGCCAAGCACTACTACCGCCCGCGCCTCGACGCCGTGGCCAAGAAGTACGCGACGCAGTTCCCCAAGGTGAAGCTCTTCACCGTGGACGAGGTCTTCGGAGGCTGGCAGAAGGCCCAGAAGGTCCACTTCGCCGACGGCGGGGTCTTCGACCAGATTTACGCGCGATGAAGAAGAACAACGTCCTTCCCGGGTTCGGGCCGGCCCTGGGTTTCACGCTCCTCTACCTCGGGTTCCTCGTCCTCATCCCCCTCTCCGCCGCGTTCTTCTCGGCGGCCGGGGGCGGATGGGCGAAGTTCTGGGCGACGGTGTCGGCTCCTCGGGTCCTGGCTTCCTTCCGGCTCAGCTTCGGCGCGTCCGCGGCCGCGGCGACGGTCAACGGCGTCTTCGGCCTGCTCGTGGCCTGGGTCCTCGTCCGCTACCGCTTCCCGTGCAAGCGCCTGGTGGACGCGCTCGTGGACCTGCCCTTCGCGCTCCCTACGGCCGTTGCGGGCATCGCGCTCACCACCGTCTACTCCCCGAACGGCTGGCTGGGGCGGCTCCTCGAACCCCTCGGGGTCAAGGTCGCCTTCACGCGCCTGGGCGTCTTCGTCGCACTCACTTTCATCGGGCTCCCCTTCGTCGTCCGGACCGTCCAGCCCGTCCTCGAGGACCTCGACCGGGAGGTGGAAGAGGCGGCGGCGAGCCTCGGGGCCGGACGGTGGCAGACCTTCCGCCGCGTCCTCTTCCCGGCGCTTTGGCCCGCGCTGCTGACGGGCTTCGCCCTCTCCTTCGCCCGGGCCGTCGGCGAATACGGCTCCGTCGTCTTCATCTCCGGGAATCTGCCCCTCAAGACGGAGATCACGCCGCTCCTGATCATCACGAAGCTCGAGCAGTACGACTTCGCCGGCGCCGCGGCCATCGCGGTCGCCATGCTCGTGACGTCGTTCGTGCTGCTCCTCACGATCAACCTGCTCCAGGGCCGGATCCGGCGCAGCCGGGCCGCCGTCTGAGGAGAAGCCCATGGCAGGGGCCACGCAGCTTCGCGTCCGAAAGGCCATCAGCGCCGGAGCCGTCACCGAGCCGCTCGCGGTGCGGGCGCTCCTCGTCGGGGCCGCGCTCACGTTCCTCGGCCTCTTCCTCTTCGTCCCCCTCGCGGTGGTCTTCTCGGAGGCCCTGAAGCGGGGCCTCGGCCTCTACTGGGCGGCCGTCCGCGAGCCCGACGCCCTCTCCGCCCTGCGGCTCACGCTGACGGCCGCGGCCGTCTCCGTGGCCCTCAACCTCGTCTTCGGCGTGGCCGCCGCGTGGGCCATCGCGAAGTTCGAGTTCCCGGGGAAGGGCATCCTCATCACCCTGATCGACCTGCCCTTCTCGGTCTCGCCGGTCATCTCGGGGCTCATCTACGTGCTCGTCTTCGGCCTCCACGGCTGGTTCGGGCCCTGGCTCTCGGCCCACGGCGTGAAGATCGTCTTCGCCGTCCCGGGAATCGTCCTCGCCACCGTCTTCGTCACCTTCCCCTTCGTGGCCCGGGAGCTCATCCCGCTCATGGAAGCCCAGGGCCGGGACGACGAAGAGGCGGCCCTGGTCCTCGGTGCCAACGGCTGGCAGACCTTCTTCCGGGTGACCCTGCCCAACGTGAAGTGGGGACTGCTCTACGGCGTCATCCTCACGAACGCCCGAGCCATGGGCGAGTTCGGGGCGGTGTCGGTCGTCTCCGGCCACATCCGGGGGGGCCCGAACACGCTGCCCCACCACGTCGAGCTCCTCGACAACGAGTACAACGTCACGGCCGCCTTCGCGGTGGCATCCCTCCTGGCGCTGCTCGCCCTCCTCACCCTGGCGGCCAAGACCGCCGTGGAGTGGAAGGCGTCGCGGGCGTACTCCGAAGGGCAGTCATTGAGGGAAGAACTTCCTACACGGGCAGCACAGGTACGTCCGGAGGCAGTGCGATGAGCATCGAGCTACGGGGCATCGAGAAGGTCTTCGGGAGCTTTCGGGCCCTGAAGGAGGTCGACCTCACCGTGCCCGAAGGCGAGCTGGTGGCGCTCCTGGGCCCCTCCGGGTCCGGGAAGACGACGCTCCTGCGGGTGATCGCCGGGCTCGAGGCGCCCGACGGGGGCGAGGTCCTCTTCCACGGCCAGGACGCGACCCGGACCGGCGTGCGGGACCGGGGCGTCGGCTTCGTCTTCCAGCACTACGCGCTCTTCCGGCACATGACGGTCTTCGACAACGTCGCCTTCGGGCTGGAGGTCCGGCCCCGGCGGGAGCGGCCGTCGAAGGCCGAGATCCGGCGGAAGGTCGAGGAGCTCCTCGGACTCGTGATGCTCGACCGGATGGCCGATCGGCTCCCCTCCCAGCTCTCCGGGGGCCAGCGGCAGCGGGTCGCCCTCGCGAGAGCGCTCGCCGTCGAGCCCAAGGTGCTGCTCCTCGACGAGCCCTTCGGGGCGCTGGACGCGCGGGTCCGCAAAGAGCTCCGGCGGTGGCTCCGGCGTCTCCACGACGAGATGCACATCACGAGCGTCTTCGTCACCCACGACCAGGAGGAGGCCCTCGAAGTGGCCGACCAGGTCGTCGTCATGAACGAGGGGAGGATCGAGCAGATCGGCACGCCCGAGGAGGTCTACCGCCGCCCGGCCAACTCCTTCGTCTTCAACTTCCTCGGCAACGTCAACCTCTTCCACGGCCGGGTTCATCGGGGGAAGGCGCAGGTGGGCGAGTTCGAGGTGGACGTGCCCGAGCACGCCGGCGCCCAGAACGCCCCGGCCGTGGGCTTCGCGCGCCCCCACGAGGTCGACCTCGACCGGCGCCTCGACGGCGTCGAGGCGCTCGAGGCGGTGGTGCGCCACATCCGGCCCGCCGGCTCCCTCGTCCGAGTCGAGCTCGAGGACCGCAACGGCGCCTTCATCGAGGCGGAGATCTCCCCGGAGCGTCACGGCGAGCTCGGCCTCCAGGTCGGAGAGCGCGTGTACGTGAAGCCGAGGAACCTCACGGTCTTCGTGGAAGACTTCTGCATCTGAAGGCGGTTCTCCATCAGTTGTCAGTCTTCAGTCCTAGGTCTTCAGCTTTTCACCGACGGGACCGTGGCGCTCTTCGCCGAGACGCCCTCGAACCCGATCCTCAAGATCACCGACCTGCGGGCCGTCGCCGAGCTCGGCCGCCGTCGGGGGCTCCTCACCCTGATCGACAATACCTTCATGACCCCCTACCTCCAGCGACCCCTGGAGGTGGGGTTCGACGTCGTCCTCCACAGCGCGACGAAGTTCCTCGGGGGCCACAGCGACCTGATCGCGGGCCTCGCCGTGGTACGGGACGCCGAGCTCGGGAAGCGGCTGAAGCGGATCCAGAACGCCTTCGGCGCGATCCTCGGGCCCCAGGACTCCTGGCTCGTGCTCCGGGGGATCAAGACGCTGGCCGCCCGGATGGACGCCCAGCAGAAGACGGCCGAGGCGCTCGCCCGTTGGCTTTCCGAGGAACCCGGCGTCGAAAAGGTGTACTATCCTATCCTCCCCCAACATCCGGGAGCCGAGGTCCACCGGGCCCAGGCGGCCGGTGGCGGTGCGGTCGTCTCCTTCGAGCTCCCGGGCGGAGAGACGGCGCGCCGGTTCCTGAAGGCCGTCCGCCTGCCGCTCCTGGCCGTAAGCCTCGGGGGCGTCGAGAGCATCCTCTCCTACCCGGCGACCATGTCCCACGCGGCCATGCCCCGGGAGGAGCGGCTGGCGCGAGGGATCTCGGACGGTCTCGTGCGCCTCTCGGTGGGCCTCGAGAGCTACGAAGACCTCCGGGCGGACCTGGAGCAGGCCCTGGGGGCCGCGCGATAATCAGTCATCGGTTATCAGCCTCGGTACGCCGCTGCGCGGACGGTTGGCAGGAAGTGACTCCGCCCTCTCCTCCGTCACCCCGGCACGGATTGCCGGGGTCCAGTTGCCCAGGAGGGGCCTCCGTGGCGCCCTGGATTCCGGCCATCCATGCCGGAATGACGATGGAAGACCGGTCTTGTCACTTGGAAGCTCCCGGTTGTCAGGAAACCCGAGAACCCAAGACCGACGACTGACAACCAACGAACGAGGAAGCATGTCCGTAAAGGCGATCGCCCTCCTGTCCGGGGGGCTGGACTCGACGCTCGCGGTTAAGCTCATGCTCGATCAGGGCATCGAGGTGGTCGCGCTCAACTTCAAGACGCCCTTCTGCAACTGCACGACCAAATCGAGCTCCTGCAAGCACGAGGCGGTGCGGGTGGCCCGGGAGTTCGGGATCCCCGTGCGGGTTCGGTTCAAGGGCATGGAGTACCTGCGGCTCGTCGAGAGGCCAAAGCACGGGTACGGCCGTGGCCTCAATCCCTGCATCGACTGCCGCATCTTCATGCACCGGGCGGCGGTCGAGCTGATGCGGGAGGAGGGGGCATCCTTCCTCGTGACGGGTGAAGTCCTCGGCCAGCGGCCCATGAGTCAGCGCCGCGACGCGATCCGGGTCATCGAGCGGGAGAGCGGGACCGAGGACCTCCTCCTCCGGCCCCTCTCGGCGCACCACTTCGAGCCCACCCTGCCCGAGCGCGAAGGCTGGGTCGACCGGGCGAAGCTCCTCGCGATCTCCGGCCGCTCCCGCAAGGAGCAGATCCGCCTCGCGGAGAACCTGGGTGTCACCGACTACCCCTGCCCGGCCGGCGGCTGCCTCCTGACGGACGCCGAGTTCGCCGCCAAGCTCAAGGACCTCTTCCTCCATAAGCCCGGCTACGACCTGACCGACGTCCGCCTCCTGCGAACCGGCCGCCACTTCCGGCTGAGCCCGGAGCTCAAGGTCGTCCTCGGCAGGGACCAGCGCGAGAACGAGGTGCTGGAGCGGCGCGCGAGGGCCGCGAGGGGCTCCCTCCTCCTCCGGCCGGCGGATTTCAAGGGGCCGAGCGCGCTCGCCCGCGAAGCTTGCGGAGACGCCGAGCTGGAGACGATCGGGCGCATCCTCCTCCGGTACGCGGCGGAGGAGCGGGGCACGATCGAGCTCGTGTCGGGTACCGGGATCTCGCCACTGATCGTCTCCGGGCCCCTGGCGGACGCGGAACTCCAACCGATGCGGATCGGCTCGGTCCTCCCCATGGCCGCGCCTTCCTGTCACGCCCGAGGCTGAAGCGCCGGGAGGAGCATGGACAAGCGCATGCCGCTCGACCGGGCGGTGAAGACGTTCGTCAAGGACGGGTGCCAGTTGGCGCTCGGCGGCTTCACCGTCGCGCGCAATCCCATGGCCGTCGCCTACGAGATCGTCCGCCAGGGCATCCGCGACCTCCACCTCTGCTGCCACTCCAACGGCCAGGCGCTCGACGTCCTCGTGGGCGCCGGCTGCGTGCGGCGGCTGGAGATCGCCTACGCCGGAAACGGGCGCTACGCCCCGACCTGTATCCGGTTCAAGAGGGCCGTCCAGCGAGGCGAGCTCGAGCTCGAGGACTACTCGAACTACCAGATGAGCCTGCGCTTCCTCGCGGGCTCCCTCGGGATCCCCTTCATCCCGACCAAGTCCGGCCTCGGGACCGACCTCCTCGGCAAGGAAGGCTTCTCGCCCGCGAGCCGCACGGCACGCAAGGTGGCGAGCCGGAAGGCCGTGGTGATGCAGAACCCCTTCGGGAGCGAGGAGGAGCCGCTCGTCCTCCTGCCCGCGCTCACCCCCGACGTCGCCGTCCTGCACGCCCAGTACGTGGGGGAGGACGGCACCGTACGGCTCAACGGCCTCACCTTCGCGGACCTGGAGCAGGCGAAGTCAGCCGACACGGTGATCGTCACCTGCGAGGAGGTCGTCCCCCGGTCCTTTCTTCGCGCCGACCCCGACCGGAACTCTCTACCCGGGTTCCTGGTGGACGCGATCGTGGAGGTCCCCTTCGGCGCGCACCCCACCGCGTGCTACGGCGTCTACGACTACGACCCCCGGCACCTCAACCTCTACAAGGCGGCCGCCGAGGACGACGAGCTCTTCCGGCGGTACCTGGACGAGTGGGTCTACTCCGTCCCCTCCCACGAGGCGTACCTGGAGAAGGTCGGCCAGGCGGACCTCCGGCGGCTCCGAGCCGACCCCGCGCTGGGCTACGCCCCCGGCCTGGACCGGAAGTAGAGCAGCGTGGCGGCCTTCACGTCCCAGGAGATGATGGCCATCAGCGCGGGTCGGCTCGTCCGCGACGGCGACATCGTCTTCGCCGGCACCGGCGTCTCCATTCTCGCGGCCACGGCCGCCAAGCGGATCTACGCGCCCGGAGCCGTGGTCTTCTTCGAGACGGGAGGGATCGACCCCTCGCTGGACGAGATCCCCATGGCGGTGGCGGACTCGAGGGTGATGAGCGGGACGTCGCTCAACTCGGGCCTGATCGACGCCTTCTCCGTGGTCGGCCACCGGAAGCTGCGGACGATCGCCTTCCTCGGGGCGGCCCAGATCGACCGCTACGGGAATCTGAACACCACCGTCATCGGGGACTACCGCCGGCCGAAGGTCCGCTTCTCCGGAAGCGGAGGCGCCTGCGACGTGGCCGCCCTGGCGTCGGGGGTGATCACCTTCGTCCGTCACGAGAAGAGGCGCTTCGTCGAGAAGCTCGATTACCTGACGAGCGTCGGCTGGTACCGGGGAGGAGACTCTCGGAGGCGGCTCGGGCTCGAGCGGGGCGGACCCGTGGCCGTGGTGACGAACCTCGGCGTGCTGCGCTTCCACGAGACCACCAAGGAGATGTACCTCTCGGAGCACTACCCCGGGGTCACGCCGGAGCAGGTTCAGGAGAACACGGGCTTCGAGCTGGACCTCTCGAGGGCCGTGGAGGCCTCGCCCCCCTCGGACGAAGAGCTGCGGATCCTCCGGGAGGAGGTCGATCCCCAGCGGCTGATCCTCTGAGCGATCTCAGGAGAAACCATGTACTTCGATCCCGACAAGAACGACCACGGCCTCCCCCATAGCCCCTTCAAGTCCTGCGTGGTCCCTCGGCCGATCGGCTGGATCTCGACGGTGAGCCGCGAGGGCGCCCACAATCTGGCGCCCTACAGCCAGTTCCAGAACCTCACCTTCGACCCTCCCTACGTGATGTTCGCCGCGAACCAGCGGACGGACGGCACGCGGAAGCACAGCACCGTCAACGCCGAGGAGACGGGGGAGTTCGTCTACAACCTGGCGACGTACGCGCTCCGCGACGCGGTGAACCTCTCGGCCCAGGAAGTGCCCGCCGACGTGGACGAGTTCGAGCTCGCGGGAGTCACCAAGGCGCCGTCGCGGGTCGTGCGGCCGTGCCGGGTCGCGGAGTCGCCGATCCACTTCGAGTGCCGCTACCACCAGACGCTGCGGCTCCCCGGCAGTGGGTCGATGGGCACCGTGGACGTGGTGATCGGAAGGGTGGTGATGGTCCACATCGCCGACGAGTTCCTCACCCCGGAGGGACGGGTGGACGTCTTGAAGATCCGGCCCCTGGCGAGGCTCGGCTACTACGACTATTCGACCGTGGACTCGCTCTTCGAGATGGCGATCCCCGGGGGCAATCAAGAGCTGCTGAGGGGGTTGGAGGGCGCCGCGAGGAGGTGAGGCCGGCTCACCCCACGATCGCCCGCACCGCCTCCACCGCCGCGTCGATCTCCTCCGCCGTCGTGAACGCCCCGGGCGAGAAGCGCACCGTACCGGCCGGGTAGGTTCCGGCCGTCTGGTGGGCCCAAGGCGCGCAGTGGAGGCCGGGGCGGACGCAGATGCCGAAGGAGCTGTCGAGGACGGCCGCGAGGTCCACGGGCTCCCAGCCCTCCGCGGTGATCGAGACCGCCGCCACCTGGCGGGCGGCGTCTGCCGGGCCGTGCACGGTCACGCCGCGAATCTCCCGGAAACCCGCGAGGAGCCGGCCGGTGAGGACGACTTCGTGCGCCCTGATCGCGTCCACTCCCCTCTCCTCCAGGTACCTGAGGCTCGCCCCGAGCCCTGCGATGCCCACCGTGTTCACCGTGCCGGCCTCGAGGCCCTCGGGCAGGTCTTCCGGGTGGCGCTCCTCCTCCGAGCGCGTCCCCGTGCCGCCCTGGCGCAGTGGGCGGAGGCCCACCTGGGGGGAGACGTAGAGGCCGCCGGTCCCGGTGGGCCCCAGGAGTCCCTTGTGGCCGGGAAAAGCGAGGAGGTCGATGCCGAGCGCCCCCACGTCGAGGGGGAGCACCCCGGCCGTCTGGGCCGCGTCGACGAGGAGCAGCGCGCCCTCGTCGTGGGCGAGCCGAGCCGCCTCGGCCACGGGCAGGAGCGTGCCGAGCGCGTTCGATGCGTGGGTGAGCGCGACGAGCCGGGTCGGCCCCTCCCGGAGAGACCGGCGGAGGTCCTCCGGGTCGAGGCTCCCATCGGGTGCGCACGGCACGCGCTCGACCGCGACGCCCCGCTCGGCGAGGGCCGTTAGAGGCCGGACGACGGAGTTGTGCTCCACGCTCGACGTGAGCACGCGGTCGCCGGGCGAGAGGAGGCCCCAGAGGGCGGTGTTGAGCGCGTCGGTCGCGTTGAGGGCGAAGACGATGCGGGAGGGGTCGGGAGCGCGAAAGAGCGCCGCGAGCCGCCGCCGGGCGTCCTCGACGACTCCCTGGGCGGCGAGCGCCAGGGCGTGCCCGGAGCGGCCGGGGTTGCCGGCGCCGCGGGCAACGAAGTCGCCGATCGCCTCCGCGAGTCCGGGGGCCTTGGGGAAGGACGTCGCCGCGCAGTCGAGGTAGATCAAACCCGTTCGCCCTCCCGTCGCCTCACGCCCCCACGTAGCGCGCGTACAGCGACCGGGCGAGGGCCTCGTCGTTCGTCCCCTTCACGATCGCCCTGCCGTCGGGGAAGATCGTCAGCTCGTGGGGGCCGACGGCGAAGCGCACCAGGAACGGGTTCTCCGTCACCTCTCCTGCCGCGCGCAGCCGCTCGGCGAGACCCGCCAGGTCGAGCCGTTGCGCCGTCCCGAGGCTCACCTGGACGGCGTTTCTGCCGCAGAGCGAGGTCGTGCGGCTCGTCGCCCGCGCCTCCAGGTACTCGAAGGAGCCGCGGCCGCAGCAGGGGCACTCCGGGTTGCGGACGAGCCCGTCGACCGACTGCCACTTGCTCGCCCAGAGGTCGAAGGAGAGGAGGCTGCGGGAGAGGTGCTCCCGCGCGCCGACGAGGAGCTTGACGGCTTCCGTCCACTGGACGGCCGCCACGGACGTGATCACCGACGCCAGGACGCCCGTCGTGTCGCAGGTCTGGGCCGAACCCGGGGGAGGCGCCTCGGGCGAGATGCAGCGGAAGCAGGGCGTCTTCCCCGGCAGGATCGTCAGGGACATCCCGGTGGAGCCGACCGCCCCGCCGTAGATCCACGGAATCTCGCGCTTCACGCACGCGTCGTTCAGGAGATAGCGGGTCTCGAAGTTGTCGGTCCCGTCCAGGACCACGTCGGCCCCGGAGATGAGCCCCTCCACGTTGTCGGGGCTCACGTCGGCCACGACGGGCTCGACCTCCACCTCGGAGTTGATCCGCCCCACGGCCGCGGCCGCGGCGATCGCCTTCGGCAGGCCCTCGCGCGCGTCGGACTCCTCGAAGAGGACCTGGCGCTGGAGGTTGCTCAGCTCGACGAAGTCCCGGTCGACGAGCCGGAGCCGCCCCACGCCGCCGCGGGCGAGGAGCGCGACGTTCGCGCAACCCAGCGCGCCGCACCCGATGACGACGACGCGGCTCTCCCGCAGCCTCCCCTGTCCGGCATCGCCGATCCCCCAGAAGAGCGACTGGCGCGAGTAGCGCTCGAGACCGTCCCGCGCGAGGTCCGCCATGCCGTGCGGTCCGCCCTACCCGCCCGAGAGGAGCATGAACCGGGGAGCCTCGTACACCGCCACTTCTTCACAGCCCTTCTCGGCCTTGTACTGCAGGATCTCCCGGAGCCTACCCATGCTGTGCACGTGCCAGCCGTCGATGAGCCGCATGGTGGTGGGATCCGCCCAGTTCCACGCCTCGGCCTCCTCCAGGTCGAAGGAGCGGCTCGTGCGGCCCTCGGCGTCGACGAGCTTCAGCCGGAGCCTCCCCTCGACCGGCGGCGAGGACTCGGGTTTCCGGAGAGCGTCGAAGGACTGGAAGTCCGTGCGGTCGGGCGAGCGGCCGGCCCCGCGCAATGGCGAGCCCCGGGCGCTGCGCCGGTCGGCGCGCGGGACGGTCTGGAAGCAGTGCCGGCCCCGGTAGATGGCGCACTCGATGCAAGCCTTCCGGCTGAACGGGCAAACGATCCCCTTCCTCATCCGACGCACCCTTTCGGTTCAGTGATCCACCCGCCACTGTGCCTTTCGCAGGGCGGAATGTCCAGCCCTTCGCGACCGGAACGGGAGTCAGCCGAAGCAGGTGTTCTGTTCTCGGGCCGCCTTGACCTCGTCGAGCCGCGAGACGGGGGTCGTCACCGGGGCGGCGAGGAGCTCCGCCGGCGCGTTCTCTGCCTTCTCCGCCGCCTCACGCAGGGCCGCGATGAAGGCGTCCAGCGTCTCCTTGGTCTCCGTCTCGGTCGGCTCGATCATCATCGCTTCCTTGACGATGAGCGGGAAGTACACCGTGGGAGGGTGAAAGCCGCGGTCGATCAGGTACTTGGCGATGTCGAGGGCGCGGACGCCGTTCTTCGCCTGCCTCGCGGCGGAGAAGACGCACTCGTGCAGACAGGTCTGGTCGAAGGGCAGCTCGAAGACGTCCTTGAGGCGCGACCGCACGTAGTTCGCGTTCAGGACCGCCTGCTCCGAGACGTTCACGAGTCCCGCCCGGCCGAGCATCAGGATGTACGCGTACGCCTTCACCACCACGGCGAAGTTCCCGAAGAAGTCGGCGATGCGCCCGATGCTCCGCGGATCCTCCGTCTCCACTCCGAAGCTCCCGTCCTCCCGCCTCACCACCCGCGGGACGGGAAGGAACGGGACGAGCTCCTCCTTGACACCGATCGGCCCGGCACCCGGCCCCCCTCCGCCGTGGGGAGTGCCGAACGTCTTGTGAAGGTTCACGTGGATGACGTCGAAGCCGAGGTCGCCGGGCCGGACCTTGCCGAGAATCGCGTTCAGGTTGGCGCCGTCGTAGTAGAGGAGCGCACCGCGCTCGTGGGCCAGTTCGCAGATCTCCCCCACGTGCGGATTGAAGAGGCCCAGGGTGTTCGGGCAGGTCATCATGACCGCCGCCACCTCGTCGGTCATCATCTCCCGGAACCGGTCGAGGTCCATGTCGCCATAGGGCGCGGTCGGAACCGTGAGCACCTCGTAACCCACCATGGCTGCCGAGGCGGGGTTCGTTCCGTGGGAGGAGTCCGGGACGATCACGTACCTCCGCCTCCTGCCCTTCGCCCGGTGGTAGGCGGCGACGAGCATCATTCCGGTCATCTCGCCGTGGGCGCCGGCCAGGGGCTGCGAGATCACCCGGTCCATCCCGGTGATCTCGGCCAGGAGCTCCGAGGCGTGGTGGAGGAGGGCGAGGCAGCCCTGGGAGAGCGCCTCTCCGCCCGGGAGGAGGGCCGTCATCGGGTGGAACGGCTCGAAGAGGCGGGACGCGTCCTCCAGCGCCTTCGGGTTGTACTTCATCGTGCAGGAGCCGAGGGGATAGAAGTGGGTGTCGACGGAGAGGTTGAGCCGGGAGAGCGAGGTGAAGTGCCGCACCACCTCGAGCTCGCTCACCTCCGGGAGCGAGAGCGGCGCCCGCCGCCGGAGGTCCTCGGGAACCGGAGGCGCGGGGGGCACGTCCGAGGCGGGGAGGCTCACGCCCCGGCGCCCCGGGACGCTTTTCTCGTAGATCAGCTTCATAGTGCGGCCTTCAGCGTCTCGACGAGCCGTTCGATCTCCGCGCGGCTTCGCTTCTCGGTCACCGTCACGACCATGCAGCGCTCCATCCCGGGATAGTACGTCCCCAGCGGGACCCCCGCGGCGATTCCTCTCGAGAGGAGCGCTCGGACGAGGGGCGCCGCGTCGCTCGGGAGCGCGAGGGTGAATTCGTTGAAGGTGGGGCCTCCGTTCACGACCGAGACGCCCGGAAGGCCCGCGAGGAGACGCTTCGCGTACTGCGCCTTCTCGTAGTTGAGCCGGGCGAGCTCAGCGAACCCCTTTTCGCCCAGGGCCGAGAGGAAGATCAGGCCCCGCAGCGCGTTCAGCGACTGATTGCTGCAGATGTTGGAAGTAGCGCGGTGGCGCTTGATGTGCTGTTCGCGCGCCTGGAGCGTGAGGACGTAGCCCCTCCTCCCCTCCCGGTCCACGGTCTCGCCGACGATCCTTCCCGGAAGATTCCTCGCCTGGGCCTTCCGGACGGCCATGAAGCCGAAGGACGGACCGCCGAAGGAGAGGGAATTCCCCAGACTCTGCCCGTCGCCCGTGACGATGTCGGCGCCCGCTGCTCCCGGGGGCTCGACCAGCCCGAGGGCGACGGGGTAGACGGAGACGGCGAGGAGCGCACCCCGAGCGTGCACCTGCTCCGCCACCTGGGAGAGGTTCTCGAGGCTCCCGAAGAAGTTCGGGTTCTGCACCGCGACGACCGCGACCCTCTCGTCGAGGAGCGAGGAGAGGGCCCCGCGGTCGAAGCTCGCGCCGTCGGGGGGGACTTCCACGAGCTCCGCCCGGAGATTGGCGACGTAGGTCTTCACTACCTGGCGGTAGAAGGGGTTTACGCCCCCGTCCATCAGGATCCGGGTCCGGCCCGTCGCGCGGAGCGCCAGGAGGGCCGCCTCGCCCAGCGCGGTTCCGCCGTCGTAGAGGGAGGCGTTCGAGACCTCCATCCCCGTGAGCCTGCAGATCGCCGTCTGGTACTCGTAGAGGGCCTGGAGCGTCCCCTGGGAGCACTCCGGCTGGTAGGGCGTGTAGGCCGTGTAGAACTCGGCGCGGCCGGAGAGGTGCTCCACGACCGAGGGGATGAAGTGGTCGTAGACCCCTCCGCCGACGAAGCAGAGGGGCTGCGCGTTGGCCGCGGCGAGCTCCCGGACCCGGTCGAGCATCTCGAACTCCGAGAGGCCCTCCGGAAGGTGGAAGGATCTCGCCCGGAGCTCGGCAGGGATTCCGGCGAAGAGCTCGTCGAGAGACGACAGGCCGATCGCCTCGAGCATCTGCCGGACCTCTTCCGGCGTGCCGGGGGTGAAGCCGGCGCCGCTCACGAACCGCTCCGGAGAAACTCCTCGAGCTCCATCCGCCAAGCCTCTCCTGCGTCCGACGAAAGGGCCTGACGGAAGAGTGTAGGCCAGGCTTCGCGGAAGAGAAAGTCCGGCGGCGAAGGGGGACCGAGAGCTCAGCCGCCGGAGTGACCGAGGTAGGCCTCGACGACGCGTGGATCCGCAAGCACCTCGGCCGGGCGCCCCTCGGCCAGGAACTCGCCGTAGTTGAGGACGTAGAGGCGGTCGGCGAGGTCGGAGACCATCTGCATGTCGTGTTCGACCCAGACCAGGCCGATCCCGAGCTCCCGGCGGATGCGCAGGATGAACCCGGCGAGGTGCTCCCGCTCTTCGCGGTTCAGGCCCGCGCACGGTTCGTCCAGGAGCAGCACTCGGGGTTCCAGGGCGAGGGCGCGGGCGAACCCGATGAGCTTCTGGACGCCGTAGGGGAGGTCCCCCACGGGCTGGTGCCGGTAGCGCGTGAGCTCCACGAGGGCCAGTACCTCCTCCACGGCCCGCCGGTGCTCGACCTCCCGGGCTCGGACGCCGCGGGTGAAGAGCCCTTCGCGCAGAAGTCCGGTTCCCACCCGCGCGTGCCGGCCCACGAGGAGGTTCTCCAACACGCTCATCCGGTCGAAGAGCTCGCCGTGCTGGAACGTCCGGGACACCCCGAGCTGCGCGATCCGGTGGGGCTTCAAACCCGTCAGAGTCACGTCGCCGAAGCGGACCGCGCCCGCAGTCGGCCGGTAGATGCCGCTGATGCAGTTCAGCGCGCTCGTCTTGCCCGCCCCGTTAGGGCCGATCAGGGCGAGGAGCTCGCCGGGCCGCACCTCGAAGGAGACGTCGCCGAGGACCCGGAGACCGCCGAAGTCGAGGGTGATCCCCTCGACGCGGAGAGAGGCGTTCGCGGCCATGCTCAACCCCACCACCGCCGGGTCCGGCGGTACTGCTTGACGTCGCGGTAGCTCCGGCGCTCGGCCTGGCCCTGGCCCAGGTAGGACTCCCGGATGCCCCGGTCGGCCAGGAGGTCCTCCGCGGTGCCTTCCAAGGCGACCCGCCCGTTCTCCAAGACGTAGGCGTAGTCGGCCACTTCGAGGGCCACCTGGGCGTTCTGCTCGACCACGAGGAGCGTCGTCCCGAGCTCGTCCCGAACGGCCCTGAGCCGCCCCATGAGCTCCGTCACCACGAGGGGTGCGAGCCCCAGCGAGAGTTCGTCGATGAGGAGCAGCTCCGGGGCACACATGAGGGCCGAGCCGATCCCGAGCATCTGCCGCTCGCCGCCGGAGAGATATCCGGCCTCCCGGTTCTTCAGGCGGCGAAGCGGCGGGAAGTACTCGTATACCGCGGCCTCGAGCCGCTTCCGGTCGGCGCCCGGCCGGGCGACGTTCGCCTCCAGGTTCTCGGCGACCGTCAGGTTCTCGAAGATCTTGCTGCGCTCGGGGACGAGGGCGATCCCCCGGGAGGCGACCTCGTAGGGGGCCCGATTCTCGATGGCGTCGCCCCCGTACCGGATCGTGCCCTCCGTGACCCGGGCCTGGTCGAGCCCCAGAAAGCCCGAGATGGCGCGCAGCGTCGTCGTCTTCCCGGCGCCGTTCGACCCGAGCAGCGCCACGATCTGCCGCCGGCGGATCCGGAGCGAGACGCCCTGGATGGCCGTCACGACGCGGTGGTAGGCCACGGCCACGCCTTCCATCTGAAGGAGCAGGTCGCTCATCGGCGCTAACCCCCCGTCCCTGAGAAGGGGTTGCGGCGCAGCGGCCAGACGAGCGCCCAATTCTGGATCCGGCGCCAGATTCCCACCAGCCCGTGGGGTTCGAAGACCAGGAAGAGGATCATGACGACGCCGAACGCGGCGTAGTTCACCGCGAAGACCTGGTTCTGCCACGCGGCCGGCGTGGGCAAGACCCCCATCAGGGTTTCGATGGCGTAGGGGAAGAGCACGACGAAGACCGTCCCCAGGAGCGCTCCCAGCAGGGACCCCATGCCGCCGATGATGGTCATCGCGATGTACTGGATCGAGACGAACATGGAGAAGGCTTCCGCCGAGACGAAGCCCCGGTAGTAGGCGAAGAGGGCGCCCGCCACCGAGGTCAGGGTCGAGCTGACCACGAAGGCGGCGAGCTTGTAGAGGGGCACGGGGATGCCGAGGGCTTCGGCGACGGTATCCCTGCCGTGGAGCGCCCGCCAGGCCCTGCCGGTCCGGCAGCGGAGCAGGTTGAGCGCGAAGAGGAGGTTCAGGAGCGCGAAGACGAGGAGCACGAAGTACCAGGCCCGGCCGCTCGTCAGGCTCCAGCCGCCGATCCGGGGCGGGTCGATGACGATCCCGGTCGAGAAGCCGCGCTTCGTCTCGTACTCGCCGCCGAGGTAGATCACGATGAAGTGGAGCGCGAGCGTGCTGACGGCCAGGTAGAGACCCCGGAGGCGCAGGGAGGGCAGCCCGAAGATGAAGCCGAGCAGCGCCCCGAGGGCAGCCGCGGCGGGGAGCGTGACCCAGAAGGCCGCGTTCACCTCGCGAACGAGGATCCCGGTCGCGAAGGCGCCGGCGGCGAGCAGGCCCGCGTGCCCCAGCGAGATCTGCCCCGCGTACCCGGTGAGGAGCATCAGCGACACCGCCCCGATGGAGGAGAGGAAGACCTGGTTTGCGAGATCGAGCGCGAAGGGTCCCACCAGGAAGGGGAAGGCGCCGAGCGCCAACACCAACGCCACGGTCCAGGCCTTCTGGGTGCGGGTGTCGAGGAGCGCCAGGTCGCGCTCGTAGGACGTCCGGAAGTAGCCGCTCGCGTGGGGCATCAGATCGTCGCCTTTCCCGCGTCAGACACGGTCCAACTCCTCCTTGCTCCCGAAGAGGCCCCAGGGGCGCACGATGAGCATGGCAGTCAGTACGAGGAAGGGCACCACGTCGGAGAGGAGCGGGTCCACGTACTGGATCAGGAGGACCTCGGTCGCGGCCACGATCAGTGAGCCGATCAGGGCGCCGAGGAGGCTGTCGAGGCCGCCCACCAGGGCTGCCGGAAAGGCCTTGAGCCCGATCACGAACAGGTTCTGCTCCAGCCCGGAGTCGCAGGCGAGCAGCATGCCCGCGAGCCCGCCGGTGAAGGTGGAGAGGCCCCACGCCAGGGCGAAGATGCCGTGCAGCCGGATGCCGCGTTGGGCCGCGAGGAGCGGGTTCTGGCCCGCCGCCCGCATCCGGATCCCCCAGCGGGTGTATCGGAGAAAGAGGTGGAGGCCCAGGAAGACCGCCGCGCACGTGAGGACGAGGACGAGCCCCACGGCCGAGATCCTCCCGCTCCCCACCGGGAGGGAGGCGTTCGTCCAGCCCAGGGAGTGCAGGGGGTAGCGCGGCTGGGCGGACCAGACGAGCAGCATGACCCCCCGCAGGAAGATGCCCAGCGAGATGGTCGTCAGCACCGCCGCGAGCACCACCTCGCCCGCCATGCGTCGCATGAGGGCGACGTAGACGAGCACGCCGACGAGCACGGCCAGGAGGGCGGCGGCCGGCAGGACGAGCAAGGGCTGCCCCGCGAAGAGCCCAGCGGTCGAGACCAGACCGTACGCCCCCAGGGTCATCAGCTCCCCGTGAGCGAGGTTGAGCACCCGGCTCACCCGGTAGACGAGCACATAGCCGCAGCTGATCAGCGCGTAGATGGCTGCGAGCACGAGGATGTTGACGAAGAGTTGAGTCATTAGCTTTTAGCCGTTAGCTTTTAGCCGTTAGCTGTTAGGAGTCACGGGAAGTAGCTGCGGGAGCGGGGTCCACCTCGACGGCGGAACCCGATCTCCTGGTACGGTGGGCGGTGTCCGCCCTACCCGACTGCCCACCGTACCCGTTGCATGCTAGGCGTATGCGAAGATTGGTGGGCCGAGCCCACCCTACGTAACCGCCCACCGTACCCGTTGCATGCTAGGCGTAGGGTGGGCTTCGCCCACCTTCTGGGAAGATTGGCGGGCCGAGCCCACCCTACGTAACCGGCGGCGGAACCCGATCTCCCAAGAGCTAACGGCTAACAACTCGTTCACTTCACCGTAAACCCCGTCCAGTCCTTCACCCGCACGACGGCGCTCTTCGCGGGGTCCCAGCGGTAGATGCGGTAGTACTGGTAGGTGCGGAAGTGGTTCTCCTTGGTCCACTCGAGGGTGCCTCCCCGGAGGCCTTTGGTATCGACCTTGAGGTTGCTCATGGCTGCCTGGACCTTGGCGGGGGTCGCCGGCCAGGGCGTCCCCTTGAGTGCCGCCTCGAGGACGAGCGCAGCGACGTAACCTTCGGCCAGGTAGCTCGCCGGGTAGTTGATCTTGGCCCGCTCGGCGAGGGCCCGGATCTCGGCGTGGATCGGGAGCCTGTCCTGGAAGAAGGCGTTCGCCCCAAAGACGTGCAGCTCACCGTCCTTCAGCCGCGCGAGCTCGTCCTCGGAGTTCAGGTGCGCATAGGCGATGTACCGTCCCTGCCAGCCGAGGCGGCGGAGCGCCTCGAAGGTCTTGACCTGCGTCACCCACGGCGCCCAGGAGTAGATCCAGTTCGGGCCGGCTTCCTTGAGCTTCGTGGCGAAGGGGGTGTAGTCGGCCGTGGGCGGGGGGATGATCTCCTTGTCGACGGGCGTCATACCGAGCCGCTTCGAGAGTCCCTCGGCAAAGTCGATCTCACCCCGGGAGAGGGGGATCGCCATGGCGGCGAGGCCGAGCTTCACGGGGTCCTTGGCGGAGTCCTTGACGAAGCCCAGCGCGAACTGGCTGTCGTACTCGGCGCCGAAGGCCGTCGAGCAGAACTGGAGCGCGTCGGCGGGTGGATAGACCTCCTTCGGGCAGACCGCGCCGGCGAAGAAGACCGGTACACCGGCGCGCTTCGCCTCCGTCAGCATGGGAGCGTAGGTCGACGAGAGGCTCGTGTTGATGAGCAGGACGGCCTCTTCCTGGGCGATGAGTCGCTTCGTGTTGGCCGCGGCTTTCGAGGGCTCCGCCTGGTCGTCCAGGATGACCAGTTTGACCTGCTTTCCGTTGACGCCGCCCTTCCCGTTGAGGGTGTCGACGTAGGCTTTGATCGTCTCGACAACGGGAGCCAGCGTGCCGGCGCTGGGGCCCGTGACGGCGCCCGAGAGGCCGACCACGTAGGCGTCCTCAGCCGCAAGGGCGGAGGTCGCGGTGGCCAGGGCCGTGACGAGCACCGGGAGCAGCTTGCCTCTCATCGTTCCTCTCCTTCTCGGCGGAGTGTCCGCTCGGGCGGGTGTTCGGTTAGGGTTATTCGGGGGCGGTTGCGTCGTACATGCTGCCGATGAGCGCCTCGAACCGCTCGGAGAAGCGCGGCCGCCGCACGCCGTATAGGGGCGTGACGAGGGTCTCCGCTTCCAGATCGAGGCCGGCGGGCAGCAGCCGGAAGGCTCGGACGCGCTCGTGCTCCGCGAGCCGGCCGTTGGCCCGCTCCACCTCGGCCTTGACGAGGTCCAGGAGCTCCGGGTGGCGGGAGAGGCCGTCGGCGCCGCCCGCGTAGGCGAGCTTCCGGTCGTCCGCCCAGCAGGCGGCGGCGTCCACGTCGAGCTCCAGCAGGGCGGCGGGGAAGGGCCGTCCCTCGCCGACGGCGACGGCCTCGGCGATGAAGGGGCTCGCGCACAGGGCCCGCTCGATCCGGCAGGGCGAGACCGGCACGCCTCCGTCCGTGGCGAAGAAGTCACAGGCGCGGCCCAGGATCCGAAGGCTGCCGTCCTGGAGCTCTCCCAGATCGCCGGTCGAGCACCAGTCCCCGCCCTCCGCCTCGGCCCGGACCAGGATCTCTCCGCCTTCGGCGATGCTGCAGCTCCGCCCGGCAGCCGGCTTCCCGACGTCGCCGGGTTCCGGGAACGCTCCCGGCTGGCCCGCGACGAGGCTCCCTCCAGCCTCCGTGTGGCAGTAGATCTCGGCGACGTTGACGCCGAGGGCCTGCCAGAACGCCGCGACCTCGGGCACGAGCGGCGCTCCCCCGCAGAGGACGAGCTCCAGCCGGTCGAAGCCGATCTTGCCGAGGATCGGCCGGAGCACGGCCGCGTGGAGGGCCCGGTAAGAGGCACCCTGCAGAGCGGAGGCAGACCCGCGCCAACGTCTCTCCGCGTGGCGCCTGCCCAGGGAGAGGGCCGCGTCGCACGCCCGGCGCTTGAATCCGCCCGTCCCGGCGATCCCCGTCTGGATGCGCGAACAGAGCTTCCGGAGCAGCCGGGGAACCGTAAAGAGCACGGTGGGGGCCGTCTCGAAGAGAGTCCTCGGGAGGTCCTCGACGCTCTCCCCGAAGTGGGGCACGATGCCCGAGACGAGCGGAAGGAGGATCGCGCTCTCGCGGCCGAGGACGTGGGCCGGCGGAAGGTAGGCGACGGTCCGGTGCCCCGGCCGGCGGAGCACGGGGTAGTGCCGCACGAGCTCGCGGCCCGCCGCGAGCTGCCCCCCGTGGGAGAGGAGGGCGGAGCGGCAGGGACCCGTGCTGCCGGCGGTGAACTGCATCACGGCGGGCGCCGCCGGATCGAGGGCGGCTGCGAGCCGCTCGAGGGCCGCCGCGCCGGTCTCCCCGCGGGCGGTCAGGCTCTCGGCGCCCCGCGCCAGGAGCTGGGCGTACGAGAGGGCGCCCTCCTCGGCTCCCGAGGCGAAGGCCACCACCGCCGCCGGGCGCGGCAGCCGCGGGAGCAGCGGCCGGATGCGCTCGAGCAGCTCCAGCCCCTGGACGACCAGGACGGTCGCGCCGGTCTCCCGGAGCGCGCCCACGAGCTCTTCCTCGGAGGCCGTCGGGTAGATCCCGCAGGAGACGGCCCCGGCGGCCTGGGCCGCGAGGTCGCAGACGAGCCACTCCTCGCACGGATCGGCGAGGATCGCCACGCGGTCCCCCTCGGAGACCCCGAGGGAGAGGAAGCCCAGGGCGCACCGTGCCACGAGCTCGCAGGCGTCCGTCCACGTCCGCTCCCGGTAGAGCCCGAGGTGCTTCGAGCGGAACGCGACCGCGGTCGGGTGGCGTCGCGCGCGCTCGACCACAAGGGAGGGAGCGGTCCTTCCTCCTTCGGCTCCCGGTGTCTCCGCGTCTCCGCGTCCTCTACGGGACGGACCCATCGCCGGTTCTCCTCGGTGCCTCAGCGCGCCGTCCCGATCTTCCCGAGACGGAACGCCTTGCTGTACTTCATGCAGTGGCGGTCCCGGCCGAGGACCACCTCGGTGGCGAGGAGCGTCGCCATGAGGCCCTGATCGGTCGGGTCGAGGATCGCCGAGTCGAGGCCCGCCGAGAGCGCCAGCGAGAGGAAGGCCTGGTTGATGAGGCTTCGCGCCGGCAGCCCGAAGGAGACGTTGCTCAGGCCCGCCGTGAAGTGGGCCTCGGGGAACTCCTCGTGGACGGTCCGAATGGTCTCCAGGGCGACGGTGCAGGCCTGGTTGTCCGTGGCCACGGCCATGGCCAGGGGGTCCACGTAGATGCGCCCGTCGGGGACCCCCGCCCGCCGCGTCTCACCGAAGAGCCGCCGGATCACCGCCAGCCGGCCCTCGGTGCCCTTGGGAATCCCGCTCTCGTCGAGCGCGAGGGCGATCAGCGCGCAGCCGTGCTCCGCCGCCAGGGGCAGGATCCCGGTGAGCCGCTCCGGCTCCCCGCTGATGGAGTTCACCATCGGGGTCGTGCGGACCTCTTTCAGGGCGGCGGCCAGGGCCTTCGGGTTGGCGCTGTCTAGGCAGAGGGGCTTCTCCACGGAGTCCTGGACGGTGCGGACGAGCCAGACGAGGTCGTCCGGCTCGCGCTCGGGTCTCGTGCCGGCGTTCACGTCCAGGAAGTCCGCTCCCGCTTCGGCCTGACGGAGGGCGAGGGTGCGGATGAACTCCCCGTCCCGTTCGGCGACCGCGCGGGCCACCTCCTTGCGCGTGCCGTTGATCTTCTCTCCGATGATGAGCATGGGCGAACTCTCTCCCTCTCGAATTCGATATGCGTAGGCTACCCGACCCTCCCGTACTCCTGCCCCGCGGCCACGAAGGCCTCCATGTTCTCGGGCCTGGTGTTGATGGGCGCGTCGCACCCGGGGCAGAGCATCAGGCCCGTGGGCCCCACGTCCCTGACCAGGTCTCGCACGTAGGCGTACACTTCGTCGGGCGTGCCGGTGGCGAAGAGGGAAGCCGGCACGTCTCCCATAATGGCCATGTGATCGCCGAGGATCTCCTTCGCCTTCCGGATGTCGGTCATGCCGTCGGGGTTGAGGAGGCACTTCTTCGCCGGGAGCTCCCGCAGCCGCGCGAGGTCGCGGGTCCAGTCCTGGTCGAGGTGGAGGATGGAGACGATCCCGGCGTCGGCCAGGGCCCCGACGACCTGCTGATAGTACGGGAAGACGAACTTGTCCCAGATCTTCGGGGCGATGAGCGCGCTCGCGGAGCGCCAGCCGCCGACCCACACGCCGATGGCTCCCGACGCCTTGGCCTGCGCCACGGCCCCCTGGATGATCTCCGGCGCCATGACGTCCATGGCGGCCTTCACCTTGTCCGGCGTGCGGTAGAG
>JACRCS010000026.1 GCA_016218905.1 Deltaproteobacteria bacterium | reverse complement strand
CCTCTTCCCAGTCTCCCGCAGAATCTCGTGAATGCGGGCCAGCGGAAACTTCGCAGCGATCACCCCGAGGCTGATGTAGTCCGTCAGACGAGCTCCGCTGGGCAACTCCGCGAGTGTAACGGCCATAGCGTCTCTCCTCTCCATCGGGTGCGAAGAGAGGCTACCTGCAAATGGCAGCTAAGTGAACAGTATTGGGCTTAGCCGGCCCGAAGAGGGGCGACGCCTGGTCGGCGCCGCCCCTTTGGTGTGCCAAGGTGGAGTGCGCCTGGCCCTCTTTCATCCACTGCCGCCGTCCCCTTCGCAGCAAGACGGGGAAACAGAAAGGCCCCGCGACTACCGCGGGGCCTTTCTGCGACTACCTTGGTCTCGCCTACACGGCGCCTACACGGCGAAACGGCGAACTCAAGAAAGCTGGCGCGCCCGGCACGACTCGAACGTGCGACCTACGGATTCGAAGTCCGGCGCTCTATCCAACTGAGCTACGGGCGCGGGAGGGCAAACGATAGCAGGAAAGCGCCTGAGACTCAAACGGCTTCCCCGCTTGGAGGGCCGCCCGGACTCGGCACGGGGGGGCTGCTTGGGCCCGCGGCCCCCCTGCGTCAGGATAGTTGTCGCCTCTGGGTTGCTTCACCCGGCTGTCCCGGAGGGAGGGCGAGCGAAGCGTAGCGAGCTTGCCCGAACCGAAGGGATAGCCGGCGCGGCCGCCTCCGCCGACTGGACCGTTGACCGAAGGCAACGGATAGCGATAGGGGGGCATACGATGTAATTGCGCGACGCCGTCCGCCACCATCCCGGGAGCCGAACGCTGGCCGGCATTCGTACGCAGATCATCAGGATTGGAAACTCCCAGGGAATCCGAATCCCGAAGAGCCTCCTCGAGCAGTGCCACGAGATCCCTTCCCGGGACTCTGCGAGGCTGCGCAAAAACTGCCGTATTCCGCCTTATTAACGTCTTCCGGTGTCGTCCTTGACGCCGGTCGAGAATACCTCTAGAGTCGCCACCGCCATGAAGATCCTGCTCGCCCTTCTCCTGTGCCTGCACCTGGGCGCCGCGCCTCTGCTCGCCGAGGCTTTCGGCGTGGAGACAGGCGCTTGCGCTGCCGGCTGTCCGGACGGAGAGGACGAAGGGTTCTCGCCGGTCGACCAGTGCGGTCCTTGCCTCTGTTGTCCGGCCGGCGCGGTCCTCCCCAGCTTCTTCCCGGCGGTCACTGTAGCGGAGCGTTCCGCCCCCTTTGCCGTCCCTGCACCTCGCCTTCTGCAGCTCTTCAGCGCCCCCGACGTCTTCCACCCTCCCAGAGCCGCCTGACCCTCCCGTAGTTCCCGTTCCGTCAACCTGAGCGGCAGGCCGCGGTGCGCCTCCGCACTCGGGCATCCGCCCGGCTGCACGAGTCCTCCCCAGGGTGGCCTGCCGCTATTCCTTCCGTCCGTCGCAGAACGGGAAGGAGGAAGAACATGCACCGTTTCGCAATGAGCGTCCTCACGGTCTGTGCCGTCCTCGTCGCGGCGTCGGCGAGCGCACAAACGAAGACGGAAGAGCCCGGGGAGCTCGACCTGCCCCGAGTCATCGCCCTGGCTGCCGAGCAGTCCCCCGCCGCTCGTATCGGGAGGACGCAGGTCGCCGAAGCCGAGGGGAGGCTCACCGGGGCCGACGTTCGCTCCCTCGACAATCCTACGGTCGGCGCCGCCCTCGGCCCTCGGATCGGCTCGAGGAACGGCCTGGACGTGGATCTCACGCTGGAAGTGCCGGTCGAGCTCGGCGGCCGGCGCACGAAGCGGGTCTCTGCCGCCGCCGCGGGCCTCGCTCGAGAGAAGCACCGGGTCGACGACCTCCGGCGGGAAGCGATCGCGACCGCTGTCCGAGCCTACTACCGGGCGCTCCGCGCCGAAGAGAGCGTCCGTCTGGCCCAGGAACAGAAACGACTCGCGGAAGAACTGCTCGGGGCCGCGCAGGCTCGGTACGAAGCCGGGCAGGTGCCCCGGTTGGAGGTCAACCTCGCCTACGCGCAGGTCGCCCGCGCCGGGAGCCACATCGCGACCGAACAGGTCGGCGCCGCCCGGACGAAGGCCGAGCTCGCTCTCGCGCTGGGACTTCCATCGACCGGCAACCTTCGTCCTGTCGGAGAACTCCGAGACCGCAGCGTGCTCGATTCGGCCGGCTCGGTCGCGGCGCCGGAAGACCGTGCCGACGTCCTCGCCGCTCTGTCGGACGTGAGGGCGGCCGAAGCCGAAGCCGCCCTCGCGGAGGCGGAGCGGCTCCCGGAGCTCGCGTTCACCGCCGGCTACGCGAGGGAAGAGGACGCGAACGTCCTGCTCGCCGGGGTGAGCCTCTCGCTTCCGCTCTTCAACCCGCACAAGGGAGCCGTCCTCGAAGCCGAGGCCAGGAAGCAGCGGGCCCGGGTCGAGGCGGAGACCCGAAGGGTGGTCGCTTCGGCTCAGGTGGAGGGCGCTCGCGAGGCCTACGGCGGCGCGTTGGAAGCCGTTCGTCTCATCGAGGCGGAGACGCTTCCCCGCGCCTTCGAGAACGAAAAGCTGACGCTCGAGAGCTACCGGGCAGGGAAGATCGGCCTCCCTACCCTGCTCCAGGTCCGGCGGGAGGTCTTGGAGGCGCGCCGCGCCTACCTCGACACCTTGCTCGAGGCCGCGGAAGCCGGGACGGATTTGGTTTCCGCCCTCGGGTCATTTCCTACCCGCACCAACCCCACACGCTGAGAAGAGAGGAACCCCATGCGTTTGCCGCTGCTCACGATTGCCCTCTGCCTGTCGCTCGCCGCCCCTGTGTTCGCCGGCCAGCCGACGACCAAGAAGACGGAGAGCAAGCACGGGCCCAAGGATGCCAAGCCCGGCTCCTACGAGGACTGGTGCGAGGAACACGGAGTACCGGAGTCGCTCGACACCCGGTGCAACCCCGCGCTGATCCCCGCCTTCAAGGCCACCAAGGACTGGTGCGAGAAGCACGGCCTCCCCATGTCGCAGTGCCTGAAGGACAACCCGAAGCTGAAGATCGTCCGGCCTCCCAAGCCGGCGGGAGCCAAATAGGATGCGCCGGTTCCTCTGCGCCGGGCTCGTGGTCCCGCTCGCTCTGGCGACCGGCTGCGGGAGGTCCTCCTCAGAGAACGTGGAAGTCGCTTCGGCCAAGGCCGAAGCGGCTCCCCAGCCCGAAGGCACGACGGCGCCGAATCCGGGCGCGGAGGGCCTATGCAAGGAGCACGGCGTCCTCGAGTCGATCTGCACGAAGTGCAACCCCGCCCTCGCCCCGGTCTTCCGGGCGAGGGGCGACTGGTGCGAGGAGCACGGCTTTCCGGAATCGGTCTGCCCCCTGTGCCATCCGGAGCGCGGCGGGCGGCCTTCGGTAGATGTCGCGGGCGATGAGGCCCCCGCCGACGGGCTCAGGGTTCGGCTGAGAAGCGCCGACACCGTCCGGCTGGCGGGCATCGAGACCGTCCGGGCCGTCGCGGGAAGGAGCGTGTCGGAACTCATCGCTCCGGTTTCCATCGCTTACGACGCGACCCGTCTGGCCCACGTGAACGCCCGGGCGGCGGGAGTCGTCAAGAAGCTCCACGCCGACGTCGGAAGCGCCGTGCGGGCGGGAAGTGCCCTCGCCGTCGTCGAAAGCGCGGCGGTCGGCGTCGATCAATCGAGGCTCGCCGCGGCGAAGTCGCGGGTGCAACTCGCCGAGTCCAAGTACCGGCGAGAGTCGGAGCTCCACCAAAAGGGGATCTCCGCCCGGGTCGAGGTGGAGGCCGCCGAGCAGGAACTGGCGGAGGCGAAGGCGGAGTACGCGGCTCTCTCCGCATCCCTGGGTGTCGTCGGAGGTCAGAAGGGGTCCACCGGTCAGTACACCCTCACGGCACCGCTCTCCGGGGTGGTGACCCAGCGAAACGTCTCCTTGAATCAGTACGTGGACACCCAGACCGCCCTCTTCGAGATCGTGGACACGTCGGTCATGTGGGCCGAAATCGCGGTCCCGGAGAGCGACCTCGGCTCGGTGCGCAGCGGGAGCCGGGTCGTGATCACCGTCGACGGGCTGGGAAGCCGGGAGTTCCGCGGCAGCATCTCGTACATCGAACCCGTGGTGGATCCCCAGACCCGCACCGCGAAGGCCCGGGTACGGCTCGCCAACCCCTCCGGCCTCCTCCGAGCCAACATGTTCGGCAAGGCGCGCATCTCCGCCGCCGGGTCCCGAAGCTCTGCCGCCGTACCGAGGACGGCGGTTCAGCGCGCGAAGTCGGCGCACCTCGCCTTCGTCCGCGTCGCTCCCGACGCCTTCGAGACCAGGCGGGTGCAGCTCGTCCCCGGCCAGTGGGAGGGCTCCACGGTCGAGCTCGCTTCGGGCATCGAGCCGGGAGAAGAGGTCGTCACGACCGGGAGCTTCTTCCTGAAGACCGAGACGCTCAAGGACGCGATCGGGGCGGGCTGCTGCGACGTGGAGCAGAAGTAGGAGAGGGAATGCTGAATCGCGTCATAGAGTGGTCCCTTCAGCATCGGCTCGTGGTCATCCTCGTCTGGGCCGGCCTGGCGCTCCTGGGCGCGCTCGCCTTCGCGCGACTCCCCATGGACGCCTTTCCCGACACGACGCCGGTTCAGGTGCAGGTGAACACGGTCGCCTCGGCGCTCTCCCCGCTCGAGATCGAGCGGCAGGTGACGGCGCCGCTCGAGCAGGCGATCTCCGGCCTGCCGAAGCTGAAGGAGGTCCGGTCCATCTCGAAGTTCGGCCTCTCCCAGGTGACCGTCATCTTCGAGGACGGGAGCGACATCTACCTCTCCCGCCAGGTGGTCATGGAGCGCGTCCAGGGGGTGGAGCTTCCGCCGAACATCGGGAAACCGAGCCTCGGGCCTGTCGCGACGGGCCTCGGCGAGGTCTTCCACTACCTCCTCTCCGCCAAGGAGAAGACGCTGGCGGAGCTTCGCGCTCTGCACGACTGGGTGGTGAGACCCCAGCTGTCCTCGGTCCCGGGCGTGGCCGAGGAGAACACCTGGGGAGGCGACGAGCGCCGGCTGGAGGTGCTCGTCGACCCCGACGAGCTCGGCAAACGGGGGCTCACCCTCGACCGGCTCGTCGAGGCCCGGGAGGAGAACAACGCCAACGTCGGCGGGGGCCCGATCGACGAGGCGGGCGAGTCGAGCCTCGTTCAGGGCGTCGGGATCGTGAAGAGCCCGGCCGACCTCGAGAACATCGTGGTCGCCGCCCGGGAGGGAGTCCCGGTGCGGGTGCGCGATGTGGCCCGGGTCGCCGAGGGCAGGGAGATCCGCCGCGGCGCCGTGACGGCCGGCGGCCGAGGGGAGGCCGTTCTCGGCCTCGGTTTCATGCTCATGGGCGAAAACAGCCACGAAGTCACGTCGAGGCTCAAGGCCCGGCTCGAGGAGGTGAAGAAGACGCTCCCGAAAGGGGTCGAGGTCGCGACCGCCTACGATCGCACCTCCCTCGTGGACCAAGTGCTCCATACGGTCGAGAAGAACCTCTTCGAGGGGGCCATCCTCGTCATCGCCGTCCTGTTTCTCGTCCTCGGGAACTTCCGCGCGGGGCTCATCGTCGCGGCGGCGATCCCCCTCTCCATGCTCTTCGCCTTCGACCTGATGCTCCGCGCCGGCATCGCCGGGAGCCTCATGAGCCTCGGCGCGATCGACTTCGGCCTGATCGTCGACAGCTCGGTGATCATGGTGGAG
This sequence comes from Deltaproteobacteria bacterium, assembly GCA_016218905.1. The sequence goes on along the minus strand of JACRCS010000026.1, from coordinate 3,551 downwards.
AACTCCGTTCGCCGCCTCTCCGAGGACGACACGGACCGCAGCGTGACGGAAGTCGTGCGGGACGCCGCGGTCGAGGTCCGAAAGCCCACCATGTTCGGCGAACTGATCATCATGATCGTCTACCTGCCGATCCTCGCCCTCCAAGGCGTCGAGGGGAAGCTCTTCAGGCCCATGGCGCTCACCGTGATCTTCGCCCTCCTCGGGTCCATGGCGCTTTCGCTCACGCTGATGCCCGTGCTCGCGAGCCTCTTCCTCAACCGGAAGATCAGCCACACCGAGCCGGCGGTCGTCCGCTGGCTCAAGAACGCCTATCGCCCCGTCCTGCGCTTTGCGCTCCGGCGGCGGTTCGCCGTGCTCGGGGCGGCCGTCGCGTGTCTCGTCGGCGCCGCGGCCCTCGCGACCCGTCTCGGGTCGGAGTTCGTCCCCCGGCTGATGGAGGGCTCGATCGTCGTCAACACCGTTCGGCTGGCGAGCGTCTCGCTCGACGAGTCCGTCCGGTACGGCACGCGGATCGAGCGGATGCTGCTCGAGAAGTTCCCGAACGAGATCGAGCGCGTCTGGACGCGAACCGGCAGCGCCGAGGTCGCGACCGATCCGATGGGGGTGGAGCTCTCGGATATCTTCCTCATGCTGAAGCCCCGGGAGAAGTGGAGGAAGGCGGGCAGCCAGACGGAGCTCGTGACCGCGATGGAGAAGGAGTTCGACGCGCTCCCGGGCATGCGGATGATCTTCACCCAGCCGATCGAGATGCGGGTGAACGAGATGGTCGCGGGCGTTCGCGCGGATGTGGCGGTGAAGGTCTTCGGGGAGGACTTCGAAACCCTGAAGACGAAGGCGAGGGAGATCGAAGGCCTCCTGAAGAACATCCCGGGTGCCGCGGACGTGAGCACGGAGCAGGTGACGGGGCAGCCGCTCGTCCAGGTGGAGGTGGATCGGGAGTCGACCGCCCGGTACGGGATCCCGGCCCGGGAAGTTCTCGAAGCCGTGGAGGCACTCGGCGGGCGAGAGGTGGGGACGCTCCAGGAGGGCGACCGGCGGTTCCCGATCGCCGTGCGGGTGGAGGACCGGTATCGCGTCACCGCGGACGCGCTCGGGCACCTGCTCGTGACGACCGCGAGCGGAGAGCGGATCCCGCTCTCGCGACTCACGACCCTCAAGACGACCGAAGGCCCTTCCACCGTGAACCGCGAATGGGGGAAGCGGCGGGTCGTCGTCCAGGCGAACGTCAGAGGCCGAGATGTCGGAAGTTTCGTGGCCGAAGCGCAGCAGGCGATCGAGAAGGGCGTGAGCCTGCCGGCTGGCTACTATGTCCGCTTCGGCGGGCAGTTCGAGAACCTCGCGCGGGCGCAGAAGCGGCTCATGGTGGTCGTTCCGATCGCGCTTCTGCTGATCTTCTCGCTGCTCTACTTCACCTACGGCCGGATGCTCGACGCAGCCCGCGTCTTCACCGGCGTACCTTTCGCGGCGATCGGCGGGATCCTCGCCCTATGGCTTCGGGGGCTCCCGTTCAGCATCTCGGCGGGCGTCGGCTTCGTCGCCCTCTCGGGCGTCTCCGTCCTCGGCGACATGGTGCTCGTCTCCGCCGTGCGGGACCTCCTCGCCCGGGGCGTTCCGCTCCTCGAAGCCATCCAGAAGGCGGCCGAGCAGCGCCTTCGTCCCGTGCTCATGACCGCCCTGGTCGCCAGCCTCGGGTTCGTGCCCATGGCGCTCAACACCGGGATCGGGGCCGAGGTTCAAAGGCCCCTGGCCACCGTGGTGATCGGAGGAGTGATCTCCTCGACCCTGCTGACGCTGCTCGTCCTGCCGGTCCTCTACGCCGTCCTCGGCCGGGGGCCACGGTCGGACCGGTCGGACCCGTCCGACGTCCCCCTCGTCACCCCCTCGCGCCGGCCCGCTCCACAGGGAGGGCGAAGTAGCCCTCCCTGAAACGGAGTGCCCCGTTCACGAGGCTGATCAGCACGGGCTCGACGAGTTCCATTCGGTCTTCCCTTCACGTGGAGCCGGCGTCCTTTCGAACCGACGCCTTCTTCCGGCGAGCTTCCGCCTCCCGGAGCTGGGCGTTGACCCTGCCCGCGGAAACCGCCATTACGACGGACTGCACCGCCCCGATCTCCGCTTCGGTGAGCCCCTCTTCCTCGGCCACGCCGAGGTAGTGGTCCATTCACGGTGCGCAGCCGAAGGCCATCGCGGCCGCAAGGTGGATCATCAGCGTGGCCTTGGGTTCCAGAATCTCGTTGTGCCGAGCGGATTCGTAGAAAGCTCGGTAGGCCTTGTTCTGTTCCTCCGGCAGCATTCGGATCCTCCTGAGGCTAGTGTCCATCCGGAAAGTGCCTTTCCGGATGGAGTCATCGGTCTTCAATTTTCGGTCATCAGTCAAGAACCACAGGCTGAGCGGGGGTTTTAAGCCGAAGGCCACTCCCTCACTGCTGCGCGCGCTCGGACGAAGATGAGCTTTTCAGGGGTCTCAAGACTGTCTGCGTTCGTCCTCCGCTCGACGCGCCGAATCGCCGCTTGGCGATCGTCTTCAAATCGAAAACTTACCCGAAAGGCCGTGCCATCTTCAAGATCGCTGACTGCAGCTATTACCCGGCCAGCACCGCTTCGTCTGCACGGAAGCTCGCGGGCCAAGCCATCTTTTTGGTGCCGGTCAGGTCGGTGCGCCGGACGACCTCCGGTTCGAGCCCCTTTGCGGCGATCCGCAGTGGAGGTAAGATCCCCCGCCATGTCCGGTCCGCGCAGTGATCCTGCTGACTCCCGTCTCACCGCGACCCCCTCGATGCGCCAGCTCGCTCTCGCCGTTCTTCTGGTCTTTCTCGGTTCCGCCCTCGCCGTCGCGTATCACCATCACGGCGACGGGACTCCTCACCGCGACTGCGCCGCGTGCTTCCACCTCCAGAAGACCGACGGGACCGGATTCGTCGAGCCGACTGCCGGGGCCCACGTCCCGGCGCTGCCGGTAGCCACCCTCGCGACTTTCGCCGAGCTCGCCCCTCCAACCGGCATCTTCTGCGCCCTCCCTCACGCCCGAGCCCCTCCGGCCTGAAGGTTCCCAACCGAAGCAGTGTTCATCCGAGGGCCGCCCCCTACGGCGTGGCCCCGAACTCTCATGCTGAGGAAGAACCCATGGCTCGTTTCGTGCTCGCGACACTCGCCGCGCTGTTCCTCGTCGCATCCCTAGCCCGTGCGGCCGACCTGGAGGAGCGCCTCCGGGTGCTCGAAAAGGAGACCGCCGCGCAGCGGCAGACGATCGAAGACCTGCGGCGCGACCTTCAGGCTGCCCAACCGCCGACGCCGCCCCAGACCTCCAGCCTCCTGAACCCCAACATCAGCGCCATCGGCTGGTTCCAGGCCCAGGGTGGCCGCACCCCCGGGGACCTCGACCAACATGATGCCTTCGAGCTTCGGGAAGTTGAGCTCGGGTTTCAGGCCGTAGTCGATCCCTACGCCCGGGCGGACTTCTTCATCGCGGTCAACCCCGAGGAGGGAGTCGATCTGGAGGAAGGCTATCTCACGCTCCTGGCCCTGCCCCTCGGGTTCCAGGCGAAGCTCGG
>JACRCS010000099.1 GCA_016218905.1 Deltaproteobacteria bacterium | reverse complement strand
TTGGTAAAGGCCCGCCTCACCGACGCGGGCGAGGGAGCCGCCTACCTCGACTGCCGCGTGAGAATCCGCGCTGTATGACGAACCACGACCGCCTCGCGCCGCTCGACCCTTCCCGCGCCGCCCTCCGCGCCGCGCTCCTCTCCCACGAGTGCGCCGGCGAGGCGGAGGAGCGCGACCGCCAGGCGATGCTCGCCCTCGTCGAGACCGAACCCTCGTGCTTCGCCCGGACGACCTTCGACCCCGGGCACTTCACCGGCAGCGTCTTTATCTTCTCGGCGGATTCGGGGTTCGTCCTCCTGCACCACCACCGGCGGCTCGACCGGTGGCTGCAGATGGGCGGCCACGACGAGGGCGAGTCCGATCCGGCCGCCACCGCGCTGCGCGAGGGGCAAGAGGAGTCGGGCCTGACGGACCTCGTCCTCCTCTCGCCAGCGATCCTCGACGTCGACGTCCACCCGATACCTCCCGGCCGGGGCGAGCCCGGCCACTCGCACTTCGACATCCGCTTCGCCGCCGTCACGCGCACGGCCGGCTCCGCCCGCGCCGACGAGGCGGAATCGCTCGGCCTGGCGTGGCTCCCGCTGGAGGAGGCGGCCCGGAGAATGGAAGAGCCGGGCGCCCGTCGCGCGCTCGCTAAGGCCGCCCGGCTCCTCGGGACGTCGTTCTGATTCCCGGAGGGGTTACATCATCTTGTCCGTCGACTTGTCGACGGCCGCGTCCATCATCTCGGCCTTCTCGTACAGACCGTCGATCATCGCCTTGTACTTTTCCGCGACGACGCGCCGTTTCACCTTGAGGGTCGGCGTCAGCTCGCCTCCCTCGATCGAGAAGTCGGTCGTCAGGAAGGCGAAGTCCCTGATCTTCTTCTCGGAGGGCTCGTCCCCGTTGACGATCTCGATCGCCTGCCGAAACAGCGCCCGGACCTTGGGACTCCGGATCAGGTCCGTCGGGCTCCGGAACTCCACGCCGTTGGCCGAGGCCCAGCCCTCGAGGCGCTCGAAGTTCGGAACGATCAGGGCCGAAAGGAACTTCCGCTTGTCGCCGATGAGGACGACGTTCGCGATGTAGCGGATGTGCTTCAGGGCCTCCTCGATCGGCGCCGGGGCGATGTTCTTCCCGTACGCGTTGATGATGAGCTCCTTCTTCCGGTCGGTGATCGTCAGGAACCCCTCGCGGTCGACGACCCCCACGTCCCCGGTCTGGAACCACCCTTCCGCGTCGAAGATCTTCTTCGTCTCCTCCGGCTTGTTCCAGTAGCCGCGCATGACGTTCGGCCCTTTGGCCAGGACCTCGCCGTCCGGGCTGATCCGGATCGTGACCCCGGCGATCGCTTTCCCCACGGACCCGAGCCTCCAGGCGCCCGGCCGGTTGCAGGTCAGGACCGGGCTCGTCTCGGTGAGACCGTATCCCTCGTACACCTCGACGCCCGCGCCCCAGAAGAACTCCGCGACTTCCTTCGAAAGAGGAGCGCCGCCCGACATGCAGAACTGGAAACGCCCCCCGAGGCGCGCGCGGATCTTCGAGAAGACGAGGCGGTCCGCGAGCTTGTGCTTCAGCGCGAGAACGCCGGGGACCGGCCTCTTCTTCTCGATGCAGGCCAGCCGCTCCCGGCCCACCTTCACGGCCCAATGGAAGACCTTCTGCTTCGTGGGCGACTGGTTCTCGAGGTTCTGGAAGACGCGGGCGTGGATCTTGTCGTAGACGCGGGGCACCGAGGCGAAGCAGTGCGGCCGCACCTCGCCGAAGTTGTCCGCGAGCTTCTCGATCGACTCCGCGTAGGTGATCGTCGCGGCGCGGGAGAAGAGGACGTAGTCGATCATCCGTTCGAAGACGTGGGCGAGCGGGAGGAACGACAGGGCCACGGTCCCGGGATTCACGTCGAAGAACGTCGAGGCGGTCGAGACGTTCGAGACGAGGTTCGCGTGCGAGAGAACGCCCCCCTTCGGCTCGCCCGTCGTCCCCGACGTGTAGATGATCGTGGCGTGGGACTCGGGGTTGACGTTCGCGACCCGCTCGTCCCAGGCGCCGGGACGCAGCTTCAGCGCCTCCTCGCCCCGCTGGACGACGGTGTCGAAGGAGAGGACCCCGTCGGCGTTCGGGACCTTCCCCTCGACCAGGACGACGTAGGCCAGGGCCGGGCAGCGGCTCCGCACCTCCATCACCTTCGCGAGCTCTTTCGCGTTCGAGACGACGAGGACCTTCGCGGAGCAGTCGCGCAGGATGTACTCGACCTGCGGAGCCAGGTACGTCGTGTAGATCGGCACCGAGATCCCGCCGATCCCGAGCGTGGCGAAGTCGGCCATCGGCCACTCGGGACGGTTCTCCGCGAGGATGGCGACCCGGTCGTCGTTGTCGACGCCGAGTGTCGTCAGGCCGACCCCGAAGGCCCGCGTCTTCCGGCCGAATTCCGCCGCCGCGACCGGCGTCCAGGCCCCGTTGACCTTCGAGACGAGGAGGTCGGGCTTCCCGCTCCGGGCCGAGAACTGGAAGTAGTCGAGGAGAGTCCGGGCCGGCAAAGCGTCCATCGCGTTCATTCCTCCACACCAATTATGAGCACTTCCCGCCGGAAGGGCGCCTGACGCGTAAACGCATCGGGCAGGCGCACTCGATGGCGATCTGGCGCCTATGCGCCCGTCAGAGCGGGTTGAGCGTGAGGGAGAGGATCTCGCGGCACCCCTCGGAGATCCGGGCGAGCGCCGCGCGCGTCGGCTCGCTGTCGAGCTGGATCCGCGCGCTGGCGGCCTC
>JACRCS010000098.1 GCA_016218905.1 Deltaproteobacteria bacterium | reverse complement strand
TCCACCCCCGGGCCGCCCACCTGGGGGCGCCGGTCGAGCGCCTCGGCGATCCGCGCCCGGAACGTCTCCGGGGAGACGTCGAGCTTCTGCAGGAGCCGGGGCACGAGACCCTCCGGCTGGTCGATGAGGGCGAGGAGCAGGTGCTCCCCATCGACCTCCTGATGTGCGCGTTGGATCGCGATCTTCTGGGCTTCGGCGAGTGCTTCCTGGGACTTCTGCGTCAGTCGGTTCAAATCCATCTCTCGTTCCTCTCCTCTGGCCGGACCTCGCCCCTCGGGCGCCGCAAGAAGATAAGCCCGGGTTCCCGGATGGCAAGGGACGGCGGCGGAGCGGCTTGGACTCGGGTTCTCGCCTCACCCAGTCAAACGCTGCATCTTTTGGTGGCAGGTGGCCTTGCCTCGAATTCGGCGGGGACCTATGTTGCGGCCGACAGAGGATGACGACGCCGCTGGCAAGTCCGTTCCAGCAGGAGGACCAAGATGAAGTATGTCGCGAAGATCTTTGCAGCGCTTGTGCTCGCCGGCTTCACAACGGGGGCATCTGCGGTTTGGGCATACGACCCGGACGATCCCACGGGAGGTGGAGAGTTCGGCGTCAGCCCTGACAGCGCGACCCCGAGCAGCTTCTATGAAGAGCACTTCAACACGGAAACGTTCGAGAGCCAGTTCTGACCAGGTCGCACGCGCGGACGGCAAGAAGGCCATTTCGATGGCCTTTTTGCTTTTCGGGAGGCATGGATATCTACACCAGCACCGGGAATCAGGCTGTTCGCAAGGGCGTGCTTCCAGATGATCAGCGGCCAGCGTGAACGGGGTTCCGACCGGTTGCGCGTTGGCCGCCTCGTCCCCCTTCTCGTCCCCCTTCTCGGTAACCACCCTTACACAACATCGGCACGATCAGACCTTTGGGGAGATACCCGCCGACGGACTCGATGTCTGGGCTGTTGAGCGTGACGACCAGCTTGTACTTTTCCGGCGCCTCGACGTTGCCGATAACCTTACACGAAAACGCCCGCTCCCGGGTCAGACCTCATTTTGCGCCGGCCATTGAAGGGGGGTTCGTCCCCTCCCCGCGAAGGGAGACGAAAGATGACGATCAAATCTAAGCTGACCCTGAACTGCGGCCTGATCCTCTGCGTCTGCGCGGCGGTGGTGGTCGCCAGCCTCATCGGCATGGGCTTCGTCCAGCGCAGGCTCTTCGACCTGACCGAGAGGAGCACTCCCTTCCAGACCCGCAGCATGGAGCTCCAGAGGGCGATCCACGCGGCCACCGCCGACCTCGTGAAGGTCGGTTCCTCGGCCCACGAAGCGGAGCTCCGGCAGTTCCGGCGGGACGCGGAAGCGAGCCTCGGCGAGGTCAAAAAGGCGGAAGACGCGCTGGAGGCCCTCCTCTCGGACCGGAAGGCGGGCGCTTACCGCGATCTCTCGACCGAAGCCAGGGAGCTCCTTCGGGTGACGGAGGAGCGGCTCAAGGTCCAGCAGAGCGCCCAGACCGCAAATGCCGGGCTCCGGGGAGGACTGGCCGATGTCGCGCAGAGATTGAAGATCCTGGAGCAGAAGATCCGCAGCCTCCAAGCCTCCCGCGCGTCGCGGTACGAGACCTCGATGGGCAAGGCCAAGGTCCTCGCGGCCCGCCTGCGGCAGATCGAGGCGGTCAACATGAACCTGAAAGAGCTCCAGCTCTGGTGCTCCGAGCTGAAGGAGGCCCAGGACAAGGCCGCGCTCGAGCTGCTGCAGCTCATCGGGAACAAACACGCGATCAACGTCGGCCTCTCCGTCGGCGAGCTCTCGAAGGAGGCCCAGATCCTGCGCGACGGCGAGTTCGTCCGGCAGATCAAGGCAATGAGGGAGATGATCGAAAAGGCTCACACGGCCAAGCAGGACCTGGTCGAGCGACCCTCGCCCGAGCTTCGAAGCCGGTACGAGGCGGCGGCCAAGGAGATCGTGGACAGCACTCGCCTCCTGCTGTCGCTCCTTCAGGCCGAGCTCCAGACCGCAGAGGAGCAGTACCGCCAGGAGGCGGCGCAGCAGACGAGCATCTTCGGACAGGCGACGAAGGCCACCGCAGTCCTCCAGGCGAGTTCCGAGCTCACCACCCTCGGCCTCTCGGCCGAGGGGCTGGCGACCCGGCTCTTCACCGCCGCCGGGAGCCAGGAGGTCGAGGCGCTCGAAGCCTCGCTCTCGGACGTCTTCGGCAGGGCCGAGAAGGTGGCGAAGACCCTCGACGCGACGCTCGGGGAGCTCGGGGCGAAGGAACAGCGCAAGCTCGTCGAAAACGCCATCGGCGGCCTCCGCGCCGTGAGAGAGCTGCTCTTCGCGCAAAACGGCATCGTCGCCAACGTCAGGAACGACCTCGCCATGAGAGCCAAAGCGGCTGCGGCCATGGAGCGGCTGAGGCGCCTCGTGCTCAAGGAGGCCGAGGAGGCCAAAGGCACCATGGCGACGGCGCGTGGAGCGCAGGAGCAGTCCATCGCGGAGGTCAACCGGACCGTCTCCTTCAGCCGTTGGTTGATCCTGGGAATCGGCCTCGTCTCGGTGGCCTTCGGCATCGGCTTCGCCACCTGGATCTATCGCTCCATTTCCGCGAGCCTCGCCCGGCTCATGGAGGCCACCCGGAAGATCGCGTCGGGAAACCTGGCCCACGACTTTGGTGCCCCCACCGGCGACGAGATCGGCCGGGTCGAGCAGTCCATGGCTGCGATGGTGTCGAACCTGAAGGAGATCGTCGGCAGGATCCGCATCACGACGGAAGGCCTCGCCTCCAGCTCGGAGGAGCTGTCCGCCACCGCCCACTCTCTGGACCAGGGATCGGAAGAGCAGAGCTCCCAGGTGGAGCAGGTCGCCGTCGCGATGGAGCAGATGTCCCAGACCACCGACGACGTGGCGAAGAACGCCGCCGAGACGGCCGCAGCCGCCGCCTCGATGGAGAAGCTCGCCCAGGAGGGCAAGGCGATCATCGACGGAAGCGGAGCCGAGCTCACGCGCTTCGTGAAGACCGTGAACGAGTCCGCCGTCGAGATCGAGTCGCTCGGCAAGAGCTCCGACGAGATCCACGAGGTGATCGACCTGATCCGCGAGATCGCAGACCAGACGAACTTGCTGGCCCTCAACGCGGCCATCGAAGCGGCTCGCGCGGGCGATCAGGGCCGAGGCTTCGCCGTGGTCGCCGAAAACGTCCGGCAACTCGCGGAGAAGACGGCACTGTCCGTAAACGACGTCTCCCGCACCATCGACCGGATGCGCCGGCAGATCGGCACCTCCGTGAAGTCGATGCAGTCTCAGAAGGATTCGGTCGCCAACGTCTCGAGGCAGATGGAGCGCACGCTCGAAGTGATCGACGGCATCGTGGCGAGCGTGGGCAGCGTGGCGAAGATGGTGGAGCAAATCGCGGCGGCCATGGAGGAGCAGGCGACCACCTCGACCGAGGTCTCTCAGAACGCCGAGAAGATCGCCGACGTCACCCGTCAGCTCCGCAGCTCTTCCGCCGAGATGAAGGGGACGGCGGAGGAGCTCTCGAGGATCGCCCTCGGGCTCAACGAGACGACGAGCTGGTTCCACGTCTGAGGGGCGGGACTTCGGCGTCGAGCCCGAGCTCTCGCCCCGTCCCTCAAGTGGTCACGGTCGTCTGCCCACGCAGGCCGGCCGAGCCCTCCGAATACGGAGAGGCTCGACGCCGGAGAAGCAGCACCGAGAGGGTTAATTCCCCAGAATGGCTCGCGTTTCCTGAAGGGCGCTCGCCAGGTCCTTGTTGTCGCCGACGAGGGTGGGCCAGAGCTCGGTGATCCCCTGCTTCCACTGCGCCATCTCTTGCGCGGTGGGTGTGTGGAGCCCCTTCATCTTCGTCTTCAGCTCGGTCATGTGCGTCGCGAGCTCCTTCATCGTGAGCTCCTTGGTCCGCTTGTCCATGGTCTCGCCGGCGTCGACGATGGCCTTCTGTTGCTTCGGCGAGAGTTTATCGAAGAACGCCTTGTTGATCCCGTAGTAGGCCTGGGCTCCGGCGATCGGCATGAAGACGGCGTAGGGCGCGACCTCGTAGCGCTTGAGCTCGACCTGCAGCATGACGGAGCCGATGGCTCCCTGTATCGTGCCCCTCTGGAGGGCCGGGTAGACGTCCATCCCCGGGATGAACGACGGGGCGGCTCCCCACTTCTTGATGACGGCGGCGTCGTCGGGTCCGATGACGCGGATCGTCATCCCCTTCAGGTCCGCCGGCACCTTGACCGGCTTTACGGTGGCGATCAGCTGGTCCTCGGGCGAGGGGTGGATGAGCAGGCCGACGAGCTTCACGCCCTTGCGTTCGGCGGTGGCCCTCCACGACTCGCCCACCTTCGAGTGGTACACCTTGGCCATGTCGTCGACGCTGTCGATCAGGAACGGCATCTGGAAGACCCTCATGCCCGGAACCAGCTGCGTCCCCAGCCAGGGGCTTCCCAGCAGGGCGGCGTCGACCGCTCCGGTCTGGACGGCCTTGATGACCTCGTTGTCCTTATAGAGCTGTGCGGAGTCGAAGATCTGGACCTTCAGCTCTCCTCCGGAGTTCTGCTCGACGAGCTTCGCCCACTCGTAGCACTGCTTCGTCATGAAGTTGTGGGGCGGCATCGCGACGCTGAAGCGGATGGTGAGCGGTGCCGCCCCGGCGGTCTGGGCGACGAACCCGGACAGGAGCGCCGCGGTCGCGAGAAAGGTCCGCCTGTTCATGAATGCCTCCTTTGCGTGTTTCCCGGTCGGAGTCTCGACACCGCTCACCCGCCGAGGCTCGGAAGCCAGAGCGTCAGGGACGGGAAGAGAAGGACCAGGAGCAGATGGATCGCCATGATGGCGAGGAACGGGAGCACCGCCTTCGAGACCTCGGCCGTCGTGCCCTTCGAGATCTCCTGCAGGACGAAGAGGTTCATGCCCTCCGGCGGCGAGATGATCGCGAGCTCGGAGACGATCACGCTCACCACGCCGAACCAGATGCCGTTGAAGCCGAGCGACGTGAGGATGGGGTAGAGGATCGGAACCGTGATCACCGTGATCGAGATGGCTTCGAGCGGGCCGCCGAGGATGATGAGCAGGACCATGACGATGGCGATGAAGAGCCACTTCGGCATCGCCAGCGTGTTCAGGTACGCGAGGAGATCCTGGGTCACGTGGGACATGGTGATGAAGACGGCCGCGATGCTGGCGGCGACGAGGATGAGGTTGAGCATCCCGCACATCTTGCCGGCCTTCAGGACGCAGGCCTTCAACTCGGACCAGGTCATCGTCTTGTACCAGAAGACGGTCAGGAAGATGCCGTACAGCACGGCCACGGCCCCGGCTTCGGTGACGGTGAAGAAGCCCGAGTAGATCCCTCCCATGATGATGAGGATGACGACCAGGCCGCCGGAGGCCTCTTTGCCCGCTTCGAGGATCTCCTTCAGGCTCGCCCGCTCGTCCCTCTGGATGTTCTTGTCCCGCGTGCCCACCCAGGCGACGTACGCGATGAACAGGAGACAGAGGAGGACGCCCGGGATCACCGCAGCCATGAAGAGCTTCGCGATCGACTCCTGCGTCAGGGCCGAGTAGAAGATCAGCCCCACGCTCGGCGGAAAGAGGATCCCGAGGGTCCCGCCGGCCGCCAGCAGGCCGATGCTGGTCTGCCGGCTGTAGCCGCGCTTCAGCATCTCGGGCAGGGCGATGACGCTGATCGCGGCCGCCACGGCGACGCTGGAGCCCGTCATGGCCGCGAAGATGCCGCAGAAGACGATCGACGCGATGCCGATGCCGCCCGGCAGGTGGCGGACCAGCGCGTTGGTGAAGTGGAAGATCCTCGGGCCGAGCTTCCCCGCGCTGAGGATCGAGCCCGACAGGAAGAAGAGGGGAAACGCGATCACCACCTGGGAATCGATGGCGCCGTAGGCGACCATCGGCACGTTCATGAGGCTCGAAAAGTTGCCCAGGAAGACGTAGAGCCCGACGATCCCGAAGAGCCCCATGGAGTAGGCGACCGGCATGCCGTTGAAGAGGAGCGACACGAACAGGGTCAGGAGCCCGAGGGGGACCGAGATCTTGAGGAGGACGATGCCCGCGACGAAACCTCCCCCGAAGACCAGGGTCGGCACGAAGTCCCGCGCCCGCCAGCCCGGGGAGCTCGACACGAGCTCTTCCCCGTGTCGCTTCACGAGAATGTCCTCCTTGAGGAACCGGAGGAGGACGAGAAACATCGCGAGCCCCGAAAGGGGCACGCAGCACTGGAAGATCCAGAGCGGCAACTGGAGCACCTGAGAGCCCTCTTCCATGGCCCGGGAACTGATCACCATCTTCACGCCGGTGTAGGTCAGGACCGCGCAGAAGACGAGGCTGAGGCAGGTGTTGAAGAGGTTCAGGACGTAGTTCGCCCTGGGGGAGAGGTGGGCGCTGATGAAGTCCACCCGCGTATGCCCCTTCTCCTGAAGGGTGTACGCGAACATGAAGAAGGCGCCGATGATCGTCAGGAAGCCGGCGGTTTCGCCGGTCCACAACTGGGGAAGCTTGAACACCCCGCGGGCGATCACCTCGAAGACCACGACGAAGGCCACGGCCACGAAGAGGAAGCTGCCGACCAGGCCCATGGCGTGGACGAGGGCCTTCAGGGGATTGCGGAAGATGCCCGCCCTCTCCCTCCTGGCGTCGAGCGTCGACAGCTCGGTCTCCATCCGTTTCCTCACTCAGCCCCCGATCGCGACTTCCAGCCCGAAGGATTCGACGACCCGTCGGAGCCCGGCGAGGTGCTCCTCCGAGGGCGGCTCGATAGACGCCTGCGGCTGCGCACTCTCGAGCCGCTCGAGCTTGGAGCTCCCGAGCCGGTGGTACGGGATGAGGTGGACCCGGACCGAGCGGTCGAGCTCTTCGGCGACGAACCTCGCCGTGGCGCGGACGTTCTCGGCCGAGTCGTTGTACCCGGGCACCACGGGGACCCGCGCGAGCATGGGCTTGCCGAGCTCGTGGCGGACCCGGCGGGCGTTCTCGAGGAGGAGCGCGTTCGGCACGCCCGTGCACCGCGCGTGCTCGGCCGGGTCCATGTGCTTCAGGTCGTAGAGCACGAGGTCCGCCAGCTCGAGCACTTCCCGCGCCACGTTCCACGCGGCGTGTCCGCAGGTCTCCACCGCCCGGTGGATGCCGGCCTCCCGGCAGAGCTCGAGGAGGCTCTTCGAGAACGTGGGCTGGGCGAGGGGCTCTCCGCCGCTCAGCGTCACCCCGCCGCCCGACCCCTCGTAGAAGACCGCGTCGGCCGCCGCTTCCCGAAAGAGCTCGCCGGCCGTCGCGCGCCGGCCCATGACGCTGCGGGCCTCGTTGGGGCAGACGGAGACGCAGGACCCCGAGCCGGTACAGCGGCCCCGGTCCGTCCGTGCCGCGCCTTCCCGGAGCTCCACCGCTCCGGCGGGGCAGACGGCGACACACGCGCCGCAGCCCGTGCACTTCTCCCGGGCGAAGAAGAGCTCGGGCCTCGCCCGCTGGGACTCCGGGTTCTGACACCAGAGGCAGGAGAGGGGGCAGCCCTTCAGGAAGACGGTGGTCCGGATGCCCGGACCGTCGTGGATCGAGTAGCGCTGGACGTTGAAGACGGTTCCCTCCGCGTCCGCTGCCGTCTGGCCCATTCGTCCTTTTCCGACGCCTTTCGGGGAGCCGCTCAGGCGGCCAGCTCGTGCCCGGTCCGGGAGATGATCTCGTCCTGGGTGGGCTTTCCCAGGTTGACGAAGTACGCGCTGTAGCCGGCCACCCGCACGACGAGGTCCCGGTGTCTCTGCGGCTCGGCCTGGGCCTCGAGCAGCATCTCCTTGTCCACGATGTTGAACTGCACGTGCTTGCCGCCCGCGCGGAAGTACACCTTGATGAGCGCGGCGAGCTTGGCGAGGTCCTCTTTCGTGGCCAGGGCCGAGGGGTGGAACTTCATGTTGAGGAGCGTCGCCTGGTAGGGCGCCTGGTCGATGGCCATCGCGCTCCGCAGCACCGCCGTCGGCCCGGCCGTGTCCCTCCCCTGGGCCGGAGAGATGGTTCCGTCGGCGAGGGTCTCGCCGGCGTAGCGGCCGTCCGGGGTCGCCCCGGTGAGGGCGCCGCCCGGGACGTGGGCCGTGATGGAGATCCCGGTGGGCTTCGTCGTCCCTCCCCAGGCGGTCGGGAAGGTCACTGCCGTGTCGGCCCAGAACCGGTAGAGGTCGGCCGCGATGGCATCCACGTACGCGTCGCCGTTTCCGTACTTGGGGGCGGCGACGCAGAGCTTCCGGAGGGCCTGGTACCGGTCCCCCTGCCAGTTCGCGTCGAGGGCCGCCTTCAGCTCGGCGGCGGTGGCGAGCTTCTCGTCGAAGACCACGCGTTTCACGGCGGCCAGGGAGTCCGCCACGTTGATCATCCCGACGAGGTTCAGGGCGGAGCCGTTCTCGAAGGGCATCACGCGGTCGAGGACGTCCCGCCCGACCCGGATGGCGTCGTCCATCAGGGCGGAGTGGACCGGGTCCGGAAAGAGCTCCCTCTGCGCCTGGAGGAGGATGTTGTGCTCCTCCGCCGCGAGGCCCATGAAGTGCGCGAGCTGGGTCTTCAAGGCCGCGACGAACTCCTCGAAGGTCGCGAAGTTCGCGAACTCGCCGGTGCGGGGGCCGAGCTGCTTGCCCGTCCGCGGGTCCACGCCGTTGTTCAGCGTGATCTCGAGGACCTTGGGGACGATGAACATGCCGATGGCGTGGGTCCTCGACTTTCCCGCCAGGTTCACGTCGAGGCAGCCGGCGAGGGCGTAGTCCCGCGCGTCCCGCAAGGGCACCCCCTGGCCCGTGAGGTAGTCGATGTACGACTTGTCTCCCACGAAGGCCGGCAGGCCGAGGCCTGTCTTCACGACCTCCAGGGCCTTCAGCAGGAGCGGCTCGGGCGTCCCGTCGTGCACCCGGAGGGTAATGGTGTGGTGGGGGGTGCGCAGCTCCCTCGCCGCCTCCAGGATCAGATACGAGAGCTCGTTGCTGGCGTCCTCGCCGTCCGGGGTGACCCCTCCGATGACCCAGTTGTGCCAGCGGGCCAGGCCCGCCCACTTGGCGCGCTGGAGCTTGCCGCCGCCGATGAAGTTGTACTGCATGATCTTGATCCGGAGGCACTCGAGGAGCTCGAGGACCTCCTCGTCCGTGATCCGCCCCGCTTCCTGGTCCTTCCGATAGAGCGGATACATGAACTGGTCGAACCGTCCTCCCGGAGTGGTGCCGTTGGCGATCATGAGCCAGAGGAACCAGAAGGCCTGCATGGCCTCCCGAAAGGTCCGCGCCGGCTTCGCCGGGACCCTCCGGCAGGTCTCCGCGATCTCCTCCAGCTCCCGGCGGCGCCGCGGATCGGCCTCCACTTCGGCCATCCCCGCGGCGAGGCGCGCGAAGCGCCCGGCGATCCGAACGATGGCCGAGAGCGCGATCCTGACGGACCTCAGGAAGTCCGCCTTCCGCACCTCTTCGGCGCTCCTATAACGAAGGCTCTTCAGTTCCGCTTCCGCCTCCTCGAGGATGGCCTCGAGCCCCTGCTCGATCACCTTCGCGTAGTCCACGACGATGAGGCTCAGGCCGCACCCGAGGCCCCAGCCCACGCCCGCTGCCGCCGCCCCGCGCCCCTGCTTTCGATCCTCCCAGGGCGGGCAGAGGATGCCGGACCGGATGAAGGGCCAGAGCCGCTCGTCGTCGTAGAACTGGCCCTGGCGTTCGTCGAGGGTCCGGCCCTTGTCCTTCCAGTACTCGTCCAACGACCGGAGAAAGGCGGCGTCTTCGTCGGAGAGGGCGAGGCCCGCCTGCCGGAGCTCGTCCAGCTCCTCTTCCGGCCAGGTCGGCCCCTGTGAGCCGGCCTCCATGCCCATGGGCTTGCTGGCCACGTTCCCGACGATCAGCTCGTCCGGCTCGATGCGGAGGGACTTGTGGTCGAGGTAGTACGCCGTCGCCTTCGCTCTGCGGAGGATGGTGGGCTCGCCCTCGGTCTCGCGGAAGGACTCCATCACCAGGCGGGCCTTCTCCGTGCAGAGGGGGAACTCCGGGACGGAGAGCCGCTCTTTCAGCCTCTGGACGCGGTCGGTCATGGTCCTTCTCCCGGTGAGGGTCATGCGGGGCAACCGGCCGGCCGGCGGAGGGACGCCTTCGCGGCAACGAGGCGCCAGAAACGTATAAGTCTATACGATTCTTCCCCGGCCCCAGGAGGAAGTCAAACCTTTTCTCTACAGCGGGGTCCTCGCCTTCACCGTGCAGCGGTCCGCCCGGTAATGGATCTGCGTCAGGAGGACGTGCTCCTCTCCGGCGGCGATGAAGAGGTTCTCCAGGAAGAGCAGGGGCGCTCCGAAGCGGACCCGCAGGAGGCTGGAGAGCTCGGTGTCGGCGCTGGAGGCCTCGAGCCGCTGCTCCAGCGTCACCAGGTTCAGGCCCGTGGCCTCCCGGAAGACGTCGACGAAGTTCTTCTTCTCGGCCGCGTCCCGCGTGATTCCCTGGCAGAGCTCGGGGCGAGAGTAGTGGAGGTAGTGGCAGAGCGGGCTTCCGTCGTGGCGGCGGAGTTTCTTCATCCGCCAGACCGGGCTCCCCGGCTCCAGGCGGAGCGAGTCGGCGACGTGATGGGGGCAGGGGACGATCCCCACTTCGAGGACCTGGAGGTCCGTGGGCAGGCTCTCGACGAGTCGGACGAGCCGATCGAACTGACCGCTCAGCTCCATCGTGACGAGCTCCCTCGGCCCCTTCGCCACGATGGTTCCCAGGCCCCGCCGGCGCTGCAGCATCCCCTCCTTCGTGAGGAGCGCCAGGGCCTTGCGGATGGTGATCTCGCTCACCCCGAACTCCCGCTCGAGCTCCTCGGTGCTCGGCAGCAGGCTCCCTTCCGGGTAGTCCCGCGTAGCCATTCGCCGCCTCAGGGTCTCGGCCACCTGGATGTAGAACGGAATGCCTCCGTCGTGCCTCTTCAAGCGTCCTCCCTCAGCCTCAGCGTCAACCTCTCGTCACACCGCCGTGAGTTCCGTTCGGGAGAGGATCTCGTCCTCTGTATATGATCATACGTTGCAAGGTAGACTGCCGGACCCGGAGACGTCAAACGCTTTCGCCTCGGGTCGGGGGGCGCGGCGCCCCTCCCGCCCGGCCAAGGACGTAGCCGGCCGGGCGCCCCCATCCGCGGCCGACCAATTCAAGGCATTCACGGCAACCCTTCGAAATCGCAGCAGGTTGGGCGAGCCTCGGGCCCATGAACTTACCGTGCGCCGCCCTTGCGTTCCGCTACAGATACCGCTTCGGGGACGGGCAGCGCCGTGCAACCAGAGCAGGAGGCCGTACACGGCGACCTCTGTTGAAACTGAACGCAAATAGCCGACGGCTTCTTTGATGCGGAACTGAACACGTTCTCTTGCTTGCACCTGATCGGCGGGTGCCGGTGAGGCACTCATCTCCAATGGACCTTCCAGAGCGAGGTCAGGCGTTTCGGGAAGTAATGCTTGTTGACACGGAAATAAACTGCCTGTTATGCTCCGCACCCGACCGCCCGGCGGCTGTACGAGGCGGCCTCTCTCTGAGGCAATAGGGGTCGTGCGCTCGGTATAAGTCCAAGACAACAAAGGGGAAAAGGAGGTGAGCCCCGCGCGAGAAGACCGTTGCTTAACTGAACCGATCGTGAACGGGTTGGGAACGACTTACAGGAGGAAAGGGATGAAGAAAAGTTTGGTTGCTGCCGTTTGCACCACTCTGGCGGTCGGCACCGCCCTCCCGGCATTTGCGCTGACGAGTGAGATCACGGGTTTCCTGCGCCAGAAGGGCATCGTCGCCGACGTGCAGCTCGAGGGGAACTCGAACAAGAGACCGGACTGGCTCGTCGACCAGCGCCTCAGGGCCAAGTGGACTGCCAAGGTCAACGATTACCTCTCGTTCGTGTACTTCGGCGAGGTCGACTTTTCCTTCGGCGACGGCACCGCCAACTCGGCCGCACAGCCGGTTGGGCGGAACACCGGCGGCGGGCAGGACGGCGACGCCACGAGCCTCGAGACCAAGAACCTCTACCTGGTGGCGAAGATCCCCAACACGCCCCTCACGATCACGTCCGGCCTCCAGGGCTTCGCGGACAACTGGGAGTTGGTCCTGACGGGCTTCGACATGGCCGGGATCCGGGCCGACGCGACGAACCTCGGCAACGTCGCCAACGTGACGCTGGGCTGGTTCAAGCTCGCCGAGGGCGAGGCCGCCGAGCCGAGCCTCGGTGGTCAGTTCCGTAACGAAGACGACGTGAACCTCTGGACCCTGCGGGCCGCCCTGAAGCCCATGGGCGCCCTGAAGCTCGGAGCCGACGCCTACTACCTGCAGAACCAGGATCCGGCCGCGGTCGCCCACGTGGCGAACGGCCTCGAAACTCCCGGCGGCCGCGAGGACCTCTGGTTCGTCGGCCCGAGCTTCTCGTACAAAGCCGGAAGGCTGGATATCAGCGGCTGGGCGTTCTACGAGTTCGGCAAGCGGAGTCAGGCCGTCCTCGACGCGGCCGGCGTGGCTCAAGACGTCGACGTCTCGGCCTGGGTGGCGAGCGCCAAGGTGGCCACCTCCGGCAAGAACTGGGGCGTGGGCGCCCGGGCCATCTTCTACTCCGCCGATGACGACGCCAGCGACAAGGACCAGACCTTCATCCGGAACCCAATGGGCCAGGTGATCAATCAGCGCGGCGCCGCCTCGGCGCTCCTTCCCAACCCGGTCTTCGGCGGGGAGGGCCTCAACCTCCTGCTCGGCGACGGGACGAGCGCCACCGGCTACGTTCCCGGCGCGACCGCTCCGCACGCGGGCAACGGCATCGCCATCCAGTCCGCGACGCAGGGCTTCGGGCTCATCGGCCTCGTCGTCAACGGCGTCTACACCCCGCCGACCATGCCGGCCCTCTACGTGAAGGGAGCCGTCGGCTACTTCCAGGCGTTGGAGGAAGACCGGAACCTCAACAACACGAACCTGGCCAACGCCCCCGACCTCATCAAGGACCACGACGGCAAGGTCATCGGCACCGAGGTCAGCGTCCGCGTGGGTTATAAGATCGCCAAGAACCTCGACGTCTCGGTCAGCGGAGCCCAGGCGTGGCTCGGCGACTTCTTCAACAAGACCGCCACGAACCGGATCTCGGCCGTCGGTACGACGCCGGCCGTTCCGGGCACGAGCTCGTCCCTGTTCGGCGCCACCAAGGTGGATCCGGACAACCCGTTCATCGCCTACTGGCTGACCACCCTGACCTTCTAAGGGGCAGCCGCCGCAGTACCTGAAGCCGGGGGAGCGAATGCTCCCCCGGCTTTTTTGCCGTTCGCCTCCCTCCCCAGCCCGGGCGCGGCCTGGCCCGGCTGATCCTCCCCCAAAACCCGCCGGCGCGTTTCCTCGCCTGGAGCCGGTGCGGGCTTGAGCCGCCAATCCGCGCGATGCTAGAGTGACCCCGAGGAGGAGGGATGCCCCCACAACGCGTGCACGTGCTGCCGGACGAGATCGCCAACCGGATCGCCGCCGGCGAGGTGGTCGAGCGCCCCGCGAGCGTGCTGAAGGAGCTCGTCGAGAACTCGGTCGACGCCGGCGCGACGAAAGTCTCGATCCAGCTGGAGGGCGCCGGAAAGCGCCTGCTCGTCGTGGAGGACGACGGGCACGGCATGGCGCGGCAGGACGCGGTACTGGCGCTCGAGCGCCACGCCACGAGCAAGATCGCCTGCGCGGAGGACTTGGACCGGATCGCGACCCTCGGGTTTCGGGGCGAAGCGCTCCCGAGCATCGCGTCCGTGAGCCGCTTCTCCCTGGCGACCCGGTGCTCGGAGGACGCGGAGGGGACGCGGGTCCGCGCCGAAGGAGGGAAGCTCCTGGGGGTCGACTCGATCGGCGCCCCGCGGGGGACACGGGTCGAGGTGAAGGACCTCTTCTTCAACACCCCGGCGCGCCTGAAGTTCCTCAAGAGCGACGCGACGGAGCTCCGCCGGGCGGTGGAGACGCTCACCCTCCTCGCCCTCGTGCACGCCGGAGTGGGTTTCGAGCTGCGAAGCTCGGGCCGCGTCCTCCTCGCGCTGGCGTCCGGGCTCGAGCTCGAGGAACGGACCGCCGAGCTCCTAGGCGCGGAGTTCCCCGACGGGATCGTCTGGAAGGGCTTCGAGGCGGAAGGGGGCTCCCTGAGGATCGGGCTCGGCGCCTCGTCCTCCGCGACCCCGCGCAACGGCATCCGGCTCTTCGTCAACCGCCGGCCCGTGCAGGACCGCCTGCTCTTTCGCGCCGTGATGGACGGCGCGAAGGCCCTCGGCGACGGGGCGAGGGAGCCCCGCGCGCTCCTCTGGCTGGAGCTTCCGCCCGACCAGGTCGACGTCAACGTCCACCCCGCCAAGCGGGAGGTGCGCTTCGCCGAAGAGGCGCGGATCTTCCGCTGGGTGATGGGCTGCGCCGCCGAGGCGGCGGCCGCCGCTCCCGTAGCCCGCCTGCACCCGGCGAGGTGGCCGTCGGAGCCATCCCCCGAGCGGGGCGCAGCGGCCTCCGCGAGCGCGGGGCCGATCGCTCGCGTCGCCGAGGCCATGGGAGCGTATGCGCGCCGGGTCGGCGGCGTATCCCCGCTCCCGCCGCGAAGCCAGGCTGAGCGCTTCCCGGCGGGGGTCGTGGAGCGGTCGCGCCCGGCCGAACAGCCGCTTCCGGCGAGCCCGCCGAAGCGCCTCGTCTCTCTCGGTTCCTTCGACGCTACCTACCTCCTCTTCGAGGACCTCGAGACGCATGAGCTCGTGGTCGTCGACCAGCACGCCGCCCATGAGAGGGCGCTCTACGACGCGCTCCTGGGGGGGGAAGCGCAGGGCGGCCGGTCCCAGCCCCTCCTCTTCCCCGTCGTCCTGGAGTGCACGCCCGCGGAGATGGCTGCCTTCGAGGAGCTCCGCCCCGAGGTCGAGGCGCTCGGCTTCCGGGCCGAGCCCTTCGGGCAGGCGAGTGTCGCCGTGACCGAGGCACCGGCCGCGGTGCCGCCCGGCGCGGTCGAGGCCATGCTCCGAGAGATCCTGCGCGCCGAGGCGCCCCTGCCGGCCGACGGCGTCGCGGCCGCCCGGAGGGAGGCGCTGGCGGCCCGGGCGGCATGCTCGGGGGCGGTCAAGGCGCGCAGGGCCCTGGTGGCTTCCGAGGTCGAGGCCCTCCTCGCCGGTTTGGAGGCGATCCGAGGCCCTGCCACGTGTCCGCACGGGCGGCCGGCGGCGCTACGGCTGAGCCGATGGGAGCTCGAGAAGCTGTTCAAACGGAAGTAGGGGGGCGCCGGTCTGATTCGGACGGCTCCGTCCGATCGGTCCAATCGGTCGGACCCGACCCGGCGCCCCCAGACCGAAGGCGAGGGCGCGTTGGAGAGGGCTCCGAAACCGAGGATCATCGTCATCACCGGGCCCACGGCGTCCGGCAAGACGGCCCTTGCGCTCGAGGCCGCCGAGCGGCTCGGCGCGGAGATCATCTCCGCCGACTCGATGCAGGTGTATCGGCGGCTCGACATCGGCACCGCGAAGCCTACGCCGGCGGAGCGACGGCGGATCCCGCATCACCTGATCGACGTCGCCGATCCGGACGAGCACTACCATGCGGGCCGCTTCCGGGAAGAGGCGGGTCGCTCGATCGACGACGTCCTCGGCCGGGGGAAGGTCGCCCTCGTGGTGGGGGGAACCGCCCTCTACCTCAAGGCCCTCCTCCACGGCCTCGCCGCCTGCCCCGGCAGAGACCCGGAGGTCCGGGCCGAGATCGAAGGCCGCTGGGACGCGGGCGAGGCGGCCCTCCTCCTGGACGAGCTCCGCGCAGCAGACCCGCTCGCGGCCCGCCGCCTCCACCCCAACGACCGCACCCGCATCGTGCGCGCCCTGGAGGTCTGGAGGAGTACGGGGCGGCCGCTCTCGAGCTTCCACGACGAGCACGGGTTCGCGGAGAGCCCCTACGAAGTCCTGCTCCTCGGTGTCTGGCTGGAGCGGGCGGAGCTCTACCGCCGTGTCGATCGCCGGGTCGAAGCGATGCTCGCGGCCGGGTGGATCGACGAGGTGCGATCGCTCCTCCGGGAAGGGCTCAGCCCGGACCTGCCCGCGCTCCAGGGCATCCTTTATCTCCGCGGCGCCCTTGCCGCACCGGCAGCCCGCGGGCACGCGGTAGCGCGTCTCGTGGTACTTCTTCGTGCGCTTGGAGCCCGAGGAGATGCG